>JBNLFC010000466.1:0-2985 GCA_050305335.1 Leptospirales bacterium | reverse complement strand
CGTGAGCCGTATCGTTCAAATCGGTGTGGATCCGGCAAATTCAAAAGAGGGTCGTGATCTGGTGCGCAAATGGAATCAGAAACCGGGCTCCCTTCCCGTAAGACTTTTCTGGGCGGCGGGTATTCATCCCGAATCAGTTGAAGATGGTTCACAAATAAATGAGTTAAACGAGTTGCTGCAACAGGAATGCGGTGCGGAAGATCTTTGCGCAGTGGGAGAAGCAGGACTCGATTATTTCCATAACTCGAAAAATAGGGAGTTACAAAAAGAGCGTCTACGGCAACAGATGGATCTGGCTCGAAGCATGAAACTTCCCCTTGTAATGCACTTGCGAGATGAGCGTGTTTATAATCCGGACAACGTCGAGGCGATCCATGATGCCAGGGAACTTTTGAAAGAGTTTCCCGATGTGAAAGGTGTGCTCCATTGCTATACCTATTCCCCGAAGGAAGCTATGCCTTTTGTGGAGATGGGATGGATGGTCTCTTTCAGTGGAATTGTAACATACAAGAATGCCACCAATATACAGGATACAGCCTGTGGAATCCCTCTCACATCGGTACTTGTGGAGACCGACGCTCCATTTCTTGCCCCTGATCCTTTTCGGGGAAAGGTGAACGAGCCCTCCTATGCGAACGCTACGCTACGGTTTGTGGCCAGTCTGCGTAGTGAAAAACTGGGGGAAAAAATGGATTATATAAAAGAACAAATTTATACAAACACTATGACTTTCTTTGGATGGGACTGAAATGCTGGATCTAACACGTATTCAAGAAAACCCTGATGAACTGGAAGCAAATTTAAAAAAACGACGCTTCACAGGTATAGATACCGCAGCGCTTAAACAACTCATTGGAAAACTAAAAAAAGCCAAAGCCAGCCTGGACTCACTCCGTATGGAAAGAAACCAGGCATCTAAAGAGATTGGAGCGCTAATAGGAAAAGGAGATCACGATACTGCCGAAAAAAGAAAGGCAAGTGTCAAAAGTCTGGGGGATACCATTGCGCAGGAAGAGAAAAACTACGAATCTCTTGAAAATGAGTTATACGATATTGTTATAGGTCTTCCCAATTACCTGCTTCCCGATGTACCGGACGGTGATGATGAAACCGGTAATACGGTGGTCCGGGAAGAGGGAAAAAAACCGTCCTTCGATTTTGTTCCCCTGACACACTGGGAGATCGGGGAAAAAATGGGAACTCTGGATTTTGAAAGCGGTGTAAAGCTGGCTGGGTCACGCTTTTACACTTACCGGGGACTCGCTGCCACCCTGGAAAGAGCCATTCTCAACCTGATGCTGGATACCCACACAAAAATGTTCGGATACGAAGAGACCTTTGTTCCACAACTCATCAACGATGAAGGAATGACAACAACAGGACAATATCCGAAGTTTATGGGAGAATACTACCGCATTAACGAAGATGGGCTCTCTTTGATTCCCACAGCCGAGGTACCGCTGGTGAACCTCTATCGGGACGAAATCATTGCCGAGGAGAGACTTCCCATCGCTATGACCGCCGCCACCAGCTGCTTTCGGCGGGAAGCCGGAGCTGCCGGAAAAGACACGAGAGGGTTGGTCCGTGTGCATCAATTCCAGAAAGTCGAGCTTGTGCAAATTGTTCACCCCGATCAATCCAGACAGGTTCATGAGGCAATGCTTTCCCATGCGGAAAAAATACTGCAACTCCTGCAACTACCGTACCGTGTCTTAATGTTATGTAGCGGAGATATTGGGGCCACATCTGCTCGCACCTTTGATCTGGAGGTCTGGATGCCTGGCTTAAATCGCTATCTGGAAATCTCTTCAGTCTCCAACTGCCTCGATTTCCAGGCACGACGGGGAAAAATTCGATTCAAACCTGCGGGAGGGAAAGGTAAACCGGAATTAGTGCACACTCTCAATGGTTCGGGCCTCGCCGCAGGAAGAACTATGATTGCCATTATGGAGAATTATCAGCAGAAAGACGGAACTTTCCTGATCCCCGATGTCCTGCAACCCTATATGGGCAGGGGAAAATAGGGCTACTTTGCGCGGGATCTGACAGAAAATATACGTATGCTGCCCTGGCAGTATTGACAGGATTTTTCCTCAAAAACGGGACAAAAATCATATATTTTATTGTCTTTTCTCCCGGGGAATATAATGTAAACTAGCTCTCCTACTGATGTAATGGCATGGCTTCCTTCAAACAGAACTCTGATGCTCTGATTCCCTATGTTCCTTCTCGCATTGTCGAACAGCTGACCCGTTTCCGTCCCTCTGAAATTCCCGCATATGAGACATTAGAAGGGGCCGTAATTTTTGCCGACGTAGCTGGTTTCACTCCCATGTCCTCCATTGTGGCCCGAAGCGGAGCCTCTGGAAACGAAGCTCTCATGAATATTCTGGTTCGCTACTACTCCGATATGATCGGAGAAGTTAAGAGATATGGAGGAACTGTCTATCAGTTTGCTGGCGACTCAGTTTTGATCGCCTTTTTTCGCCGAAAAGGGGAATCGGAGCATGAAACAGCGAGGCGGGCGTTCACATGCAGCATACAGATTCGGGCCAATATTAAAAAATACGAAACCGTCTCCATACTGGATACGGAATTTCAACTACTCTGCAAAATAGGCGTCTCCTATGGTATCATCACCCAGATCATTCTGGGGAATCAGTCCCACTATTTTCGTGCGGTGATCACAGGTCCTTGCGTGGAGTTTTCCGTCGCAGCGGAACACAAAGCCCGAGGCGGGGAGTTGATCATTGATGGAAATATACAGTCCCTTTTGCCTGCCTCCCTCCCCGTAACAACCGTTGATGACCATTATTTAGTTCCCCAGGATATCATGTTTGATTTCGGACCTATGCTCCAGCCCCCTTCTATTCCTGAAAAAAACCTGCATGAGATTTTTGCAAGACTCTCCAGATTTGTCGATCCAGTTTTACAGAAAAAAATCATAAACGGATTTGATGGATTTCTCTACGACCATAGAGAAGT
>JBNLFC010000465.1:0-2987 GCA_050305335.1 Leptospirales bacterium | reverse complement strand
GTGGGCCGCCGCGCGACCGAGCGGATAGAAGCGCTGGTGGCGCAAGTCCGATTCCAGACACGAGTGGGCGCCAACGCGTTCGAGAATCGGCGCGGCCTCGTCGGGACTCAGTCCGCGCAGCAGATCGAGCCGCCGCCACGAAGGCCACGTCATCAGCACCATCGTGGGTGTGGCAAGCAACGGACGGTCCGCCAGGCTCGCCAACGTTTTGATCGACTGGACGATCTGGGTGTCGATTTCCATGTGGCCGTTGATACAACGGACAGTGAAGATATTGTGGCCGATTACACCGACAGCAGCGGCCATCACGTTGTTCGGACCGGGTTCACAACAACACGAAGCGAATTTGAATCTGATATCGATGCAGGCATCAAAGGCAGCGGAAACGAATCGGCAATTTATCATGCGGAGAAAGCACTGACTGATGGTGGGTCGGTTGTTGATTCTGCCCATCCTCGTAGCGGGGCGGCCTTTGCAAACATCATGATCA
The DNA here is from genome assembly GCA_050305335.1 of Leptospirales bacterium. Lineage (GTDB taxonomy): Bacteria > Spirochaetota > Leptospiria > Leptospirales > Leptonemataceae > JBNLFC01. The sequence continues at coordinate 2,497 of JBNLFC010000465.1, read as the reverse complement.
GTGATGAGGGTGACATCTACACCTACTGGGATGATGGGAACAAAAGCAATGCCCCTGCTTTTTCCATGAGTGATAATGTTTTTACGCAAAACGATTATCGGGTGTTCGGAGTAGTAGCTCTCAACTCATCCGGTCAGCATGGAGAATGTTCGGGAGTCAATGGAAATGCCACCGATACGTCCTTCAATGGAACTGATTCTGCAAAACCAATGCTCTATGTGAGTGAACTGGCAGCTCAAACCGGTGGTTCAGTCTCCAGTATTTGCGGCAGTGATTATGGGGATTTCCTGGTGCAGATTGCCAATCAATCCGCAGCAATGGCAAGCCCCATTGAATTGACCCATCAGGCAATCTCGTCGAGTATTAAGGTTTACGTGAACGATGTGAGCATCCCGAGAACCCTGGCTCCTGCCAGCGGAACAGGTTTCTCCTATAGTTCTGTGGAAAATAAGATCGCCTTTACCGGAACGATTCCCGAAGCAGGAGCATCGGTTCGAGTGGAATACTCTTACTACACTCATTAGGGCCTTCTTCAAACCCCTGGTGTGTCTTCATCAACACCCGGGGCTTCTGGAATCCGGTTGGAGACCGTGTCAGTTTTCTGGCACGGTTTTTTCTATTTGCGATAGTATAGTTCTCTGGAATATGAATGACAGACAGGTTTTAACAATATAGCGTGTCTTTTGTTCCGGGAGTTCCATCTATGAAGTTCGCAAAATTCTTCGGGTATATAACGTTCCTTCTGACATTTTTCTTTTTTTCCTGTCAAACGGCAGATCGAATTATGCGATCCCCAACCTATCGAGCCCTGAGTGGCTGTCCCGATTCTGATGGAGAAGTCACCATCGCTAACGAAGCCCTGGGGGGGCTGGAAAAGGGAAGTCTGGCGAAAATAGGTGAGTCGAACTATCTGGATAAAATGTATCAAGGAATTAAGAATGACTTTGAATCCGACGGCTTTGAATTTAAAAAGCTTGAGGAGAGACTGCAGAGTACCGGGATTTCACTGGAAAAAATCAAGGACAGAGAGGGAAAGACAAAAGCCATTCTTGTGAAAATTGACGGAGACCTCTCCTTCGATACCGGCAAGTCGAATCTAACTGCAGCTGCAGTAAAACTGGTAGATCATATTGCAGACGCTCTGGATGCCTACCCGGAAACAGCAGTTTCAATTTCCGGCCATACCGACACCCCTGGCACGCGCATGGGCAATTTGCGTTTGAGCAAAGCGAGGGCAGGGTCGGTTCATGGAGAGATGAAGATTCGAAAAAGGATTGAGGATGGTCGGTTTCGTGAAATCGCCGGATATGCGGATGATCGTAAAATCGTGAATACCAGGGCTGCAGAAGCAAGGAATCGGCGAGTGGAAATACGGCTGGATCCGATTACGGCAATTCGATAACGGTTTTCAGCGATCTGCCGAGACGCTTTCAGAGTGTTGCGGCAGTCAGTCCAATCCAGTTTTTTCAGCCGGATCAGGAAAAACCACGGCCAGAAGCTTTTTTCCCGTAGAGTTCTTTTTTTCTATTCCTGAAAGTGGCAGGTCTACTTTTTGTGGTTTTCAGGATGAATATCCCCACTCCTCAGCTCCCCAGAAAACCAACCTGTGAAACTTTTGATCCAGGAATCCCCTTTTATCATCTTTTTCAACTTCTGGAACATCGCTGTGACACTGTTTTCCTTCTGGAATCCCTGGGGGACAACTCCTACGACTCACGTTACTCCGTAATAGGATTTGATCCTCTCCATCTGTTAAGGGGCAAGCCGGGGAGGCTTCTGATTGATGGAAAAGAATACAATGTAGAAAACCCATACTGGGCTTTAAGAAAGTTTCTTCCTGATAACATAATCTCCACACAATATGCGGGGGGGCTGGTAGGCTACATAGGTTATGATGCCATGAACCTCTTCGAGCCAACACTCGCCCTGCGATCTCATCCGGATTTTGACCCATTCCTCTTTGGCTTCTACGATGATGGGTTGATACTGGATAAATTCACCGGAGTGGTCACCTATTTCTATTACAATCGCAATCGTCTTGATTTTCTCAAGGATTTGGTTGGCACCGGAACTCTTCCTTCCACAAAAGGGATTCAAATCGACTACATCGGGCAATCTGTGACCAGAGAAGAGCATCGTTCCATGGTGGAGTCGGCCATAGAAGAGATTCGCGCTGGCAATACGTTTCAATGCCAGATAGGTTTTCGTGTAAACATGAAGATCCAGGGTGATGCTCTTCTCATTTATGAAAAAATGAGAGACATCAATCCTTCTCCTCATATGTATTACTTAAAATTTCCGGATGGTGTTAAAATCATCGGTGCGTCACCTGAGCTTATTTTTCGCCTGCGTCAGGGGGAGATGGAATCCTTTCCACTGGCCGGTACAGCGCCCCGCGGAAAAACACCTGAAGAAGATATGGCTCTTGTAAAAAAGCTTCTGTCCGATCCCAAGGAACGTGCAGAACACAATATGCTGATCGATCTGCATCGAAACG
>JBNLFC010000464.1:0-2997 GCA_050305335.1 Leptospirales bacterium | reverse complement strand
TATCGCTCAGGAGTTGCCCTTCCGCTCAAGAATGAAAAGGCAGAGGTCTATGCAGTTCTATTGATATACTCTTCGGATATGAATGCAATTTCCGCGGGGGAGGCGAACCTTTTGCAGGAGCTTGCTGAAGATCTGGCCTTTGGACTGATCAGTCTGCATGCTCGCTCCGAAAGCAAGAGGGCTCAGGAGGAGCGCCAGAATCACCTTCATTTTCTGGAAAGCATGGATCGGATCAATCGCATCATTCAGGGAGCGGTGAATATGGATTCCATGATGAACGATGTTTTGAAAGTGGTGCTGGAGGTGCTTGATTGCGATCGTGCTTTCTTAGTCTTTCCGCTGGATCCAGATGCACAATCATGGTCTTCACCCGTGGAGCAAACGAGACCCGACTATCCAGGAGTGTTGTCCAGCGGCCAGGTGGTTCCCATGGATGAGCAGGTTGCGCAAACGTTCCGAATTTTACTTCAATCTGACCAACCTGTTCGTTTCGGTGCGGGAGCAGACCATCCATTGCCGCAACCTGTCAGTGAGAACTTTCAGATCCGCTCCTTTCTCTCCATTGCTCTCCATCCAAAAATTGGCAAACCCTGGCAGTTTGGCCTTCATCAGTGTTCCCATGTGCGTCACTGGACATCGAATGAGGAGGCTCTGTTTACGGAAATCGCTCATCGCCTTGAAGTGGGACTGTCTGATATGCTTGTCTCGCAGCAGTTAAAGGAGAGCGAAGCGAAATATCGTAGATTTGTGGACACTGCCAATGAAGGCATCTGGTCTCTGGATGAAAACATGAAGACCGATTTTGTCAATGCACAGATGGCTCGATGGTTGGGTTATTCGGTGGATGAGATGCTCGGGCGCTCTTTCACCGAGTTTCTTTTTGAGGAAGATCTTGATGATCACAAAAAACGCATGGCTGTACGCGAAGAGGGAAAATCGGAGCAATATCAACGAAGATTTCTCAGGAAAGATGGCTCTGAAATCTGGGCCATTGTCTCTGCCACACCATTGATCGACGAGAAGGGACAATGGGGTGGGTCTTTTGGTATGCTCACAGATATTACCGAACTCAAGCGTGCTGAAGTGGAGATCATGCAGCGTGAAATGTTTGCCAGATCCCTTTTGCATCTCTCCAGAAATCTGGAGCGAGCACAATCTTTCGAAGCGGTAATGGAGGCGGCGAAGAACGAGGTGAAACAGATCCTCGGGTATCAGAGCGTATGGGCATACCTCTTTGAGGAAGGAGGCGATTATGCAACTGTCCTGATGGCAAGCGGCCCTGTGTCTGACAGCGTGATGTCGGGAAATGTGGGTACTCTGAGCATTAAAGGTGACCGCCTGCTTGAGGAAATTGTAACTTCCAGAGAGATTGTGATTGTAGAAGACGCCATGATCGATGATCGGGTGAACAGGGAAATCGTTAATGCGTTAAAGAATCGAACCATTGTGAATGTACCGATCATTCTGTCCGGTAAATATCTGGGCAGCGTTGGCACCGGGTCATTCGGAGACGAGGGAGTCAACATTCCGACCCTGGCCCAGCAAGAGTATCTAACGGCGCTTGCCAGTCACATGGCCGTTACCCTGGATCGTATTCAATTGAATCTGGAACGTAAGGAAATGGAGAAAGAGTTATCCGAGGCCAGACTGCTTTTTCAGGGAGTCGTTGAACAATCTCCCATTCCTATAGCCATTGCTCTGGCAACGGGAGAGTTGACTTTCAACAGAGCATGTGCCGATCATCTTCGCACCTACGATGAGCCGACTTTAGTCCAGGGAGTAAAGATTCAAGAAATGAAGCAACCGTGGCTGGACTATGATATCCATGGCAACCTGATGAACCATATGGATCTTCCACTGGCCAGAGCCGTACGGGGCGAAGTGACAAAAGATCGTGAAATAAGAGTTGTCCGCAAAGATGGAAGTGAGAGGTGGGAGATTGTCAACAGTGCTCCTATTTATAATAGTGATGGCAAACTCATAGCTGGCGTTGCTATCTTCCCTGATATTACCGCGAGAAAAGAGGCCGAGGAGGCTTTGAGAAAATACAAAGATGCGCTGGAAGAGACGATTCAAAAACGTACCCAGGAGTTGCGATTGTCAAGAGATGCTGCGGAGGCCGCCAGCAGGGCCAAGAGTCTTTTTCTTGCCAATATGAGTCATGAGCTGCGAACACCATTGAATGCGATTCTTGGCTTCTCCAAGTTAATGCGTCAGGAGATCGGTTTGACTCCTGCCCAGAGCGAAAATCTTGACATCATCAACCGTAGTGGTGAGCACCTGCTGGCGCTCATCAACGATGTGCTGGAAATTGCAAGAATTGAATCCGGCAAATTGCAACTGGAGAGCGGCCCTTTTGATCTGGGGCGCCTGGTTCGTGATGTGAGTGAGTTGATGCAATTGCGTGCACAGCAGAAGAATCTCTGGCTGAGGTTGGACCAATCCTCAAAATTTCCGAGATACATAAGGGGGGACGAGGCACGCCTGCGTCAAATACTGGTCAATCTGGTGGGGAATGCCGTAAAGTTCACCGAACATGGAGGCGTAACCATACGATTGAACGTTAAGGGAACCGGACCTCAGAGGCTTGTGATTGAGGTGGAAGACACGGGGCAAGGAATCAAAGCCGCGGATAGGGAGCGTTTGTTCGAGCCTTTCGTGCGACTGGAAGAAGGGGAAACGGCAGGAGGAGGAAGCGGGTTAGGTTTGAGCATTGTTTTTCAATATGTTCAGATGATGAAAGGAAAAATTGCTGTGGAAAGTGTTCTGGAAACGGGATCGCTATTTCGTGTAGAATTGCCTCTGGAACATGTAAGTGAAACCGAAGTGCTCAAATTCGCGAACGAGGACTATCGTGAAGTAATTGCGCTGGCTCCCGGGCAGGATACATTCAGGATTCTTATAGCCGAGGACCAGAGCGAAAACCGTCTGTTGCTCACTCGATTGATGAGCAAGGTAGGACTGGATGTAAAAGCCGCGGACAATGGAGCAGAATGC
>JBNLFC010000463.1:0-3002 GCA_050305335.1 Leptospirales bacterium | reverse complement strand
GTATAGATCGGGAAACACTGAACCAGAGGATATCAGAGTTCAATAGTGCAACAGACAGACTGGAACGTTATCGTACGGCCTGACCGTGAGAGGCGAAAGACTTACGATTCAGTGGAAGAAGCCGTACAGCTTTTTAATGCGACCGGCGCTTTTAACTGCAAAAGATCGGATTGAAAAATCAGGTTTTGAGGATAACGAGGCAACGCTTGCTTTAAAGTGTAAAGGACCGGGAGGGAAGAGTTCGAGGAAGTCCTATTATGCTCCCCCGGTAGGACTCGAACCTACGACCAATTGGTTAACAGCCAACTGCTCTACCGACTGAGCTACAGGGGAGTGTGCGGCCAGAATCTGCCGGGAGCCCCCCGGTGTCAACATTCTTCTATAAGAAAGAACCCCTGTGTTTATAGCTTATCCTTCTCTTCTCCCACGACTCGACGAGAGCAGATACGCCCAGGGATATAGACGCCTGCCTGATGATCAAAAAATCTCTTCTAGAACATAAAATTTATGTTTCTCGGTTCCAAAAAAAATCCTGTTCCCTGCAATGACCGGCGCTGAAAGTATAGCTCCGTCGGTATCCATGCTCCAGAGAAATGCTCCGTCGGCAGCTGAAAGACAGATCAATTGAGGAGAGTCACCCTCCTTGTGCTCTGCACCTTCCTGGCCAAAGGAAGAACCACGTGTTCCAAAATATACTCGATCTCCGGCCACAGTGGGTGCACTGGAAGTCGGGTAATCCAGGCGACTTTTCCAGACCTCTTCGCCTGTCTCAACATTAAAGGCGCGAACAATGGTATCACCGCTGGTATAAATCACCAGATCTTTCCACAGCGATGGAGCCATGTAGTCCAGCAGATCAATGTTTCGCATGAAAGTGGTATCCCGGGTCAACGGAACATTGCTTCCCAGATCCATGAGAGCGCCCATTTGCCAGAGCAGTTCGCCCGTTTTACGATCCAGCGCATAGTAATGGAGCTCCGGCATATCAAAAGTTTGAAAGCTAGAAGAGAAATATACCCGCTTTTCATCAATAGCGGGAAAAGAATACCAGACCGAATAAGGCACGTCCACAACGTATGTCCAGAGAAAGCGTTTGCTCCCAATGTCATAAGCTCCGAAGTTTCGTCCCATAGGCGCCCAGTAAACCACGCCATCGTAAACTTGAAAAGTATGGTGAGACCAGACAGGATTGGGGATTCGATCCACGACTTCACCTTGCATGTTCATAAAGAAAGTGGATCCTGTATCGCTTGTAAAAATTACATCATCCTTGTATCGCACTACCAACGATTGAACCGTGTTACCCGTGGAACGATGCCAGATCTCTTTGCCAGTATTACGGTTAACGACATAAATAGACCCATCGTTGGAACCGAAGTATACGTTATCATCATCTACAAACGGAATGGAGTTTACAGCCTGGCCGGTTTTGAAAATCCAGTTCATATATCCGGACTCAATGTCCAGAGAGTAGAAGTTACCGTCAGCCGACCCGAAGTATATACTGGAACCTTTAACCATAGGAGGATTAAAGGCTTTTGCAGAACTCAGTTTTTCCTGCAGTGAAAGTTTCCATTTCTCTCCGAGCGGTGGATGGATATGTGTGGGAGTATAACCGCTCCCCAGATTGCCGCGAAACATGGTCCAATCTGTTCCCGGCGTACAATGCAGAGTTGTCAACGCCATCGCCAGAAGAACAATCACCAGTATGTCAGAAGTATTCCTTTTCATCAGATTGTAGTATTATATTTCACCTCAGTGTAACAAACCGCTCCGGATCAATAGTAGAGGCCTCGCAGAGAGATCGCATTGCGAATGGAGCCTATAAAACCTTTGCGTCGAACGGCTCGCAAGCTCTCCCCGTAAGATGACCTCAATTCCTCCATAGCAAGCTCCCTTTCTCCTTCAAGGTAACGCTCTCTGAAACGAAGCATGGTATAAACCTCAGCAAACTCCTTCAGTTTCGGATGCTGCTTTGCATACTCTTCACAGGTCCTATGTTTTTCTTTCAAAGGATAGCCGTAAGATGCCAGCCGCATAAAGAAAAGCGTATAAAGGGCACGGACAGCCCTATCTCCGTCTCCCCTGGATCTTATATACAAATAAAGCTCCTTACCGTAGCGATAAGTATAGAGACTGCCAAGGATCAAGAAAGCCAGAAAAGCCACAAGAATCAGAGCAAAGCGATATGGAAATCGGAATTCTGCACGTCTGGGAATGGCTTCGGGCTGAATCAACGGGATCAGAACATCCATCTGATTCGGGTTCTTTTCAAGCTTTGGGGGAATGGCAAACGCGGTTGTCTCAAAATCAATCCATCCATAGCCGGGCAGATACGTCTGCATCCATGCATGATGATGAGATGTGGTTACCAGATATAGCTCATCCATTGGAAATTTCTGCAAATATGGAATCGCTTTTCTCAACTCATGGAGGCCACGAACATGAGCAGGTGTCTGTAGATCGGCAGATGCCAGGTACCCCTCCACCACGCGCGTGGGAAAACCTGCACGCCGTGCAAGGAGAGCCGCACCGCGAGAGAATTCAGTACAGTCACCCTCCTTAGATTTAAATAGAAAATCTTTTATATGTTCTGGAGAAGTATCCTCCTGAAAGCCCATTTCATAGCGATACCCTTTAAAACTTTTAAGAATTGCACTGAGCCTTTCAAAATAGCCCTTTTTACCGGCAAGGATCAGAGCGAGTTTTCGATCAAGCTGCTTCCTGGTCGTGTCATCCACATCAAGGTCAAGATAGGATTGTAGCTCGTTTTTCTCCCATCCGCTCAAACCTTCGATGGACTTCCAGTCCGACGGGCCGCTACCGCTCATTACAGAGACCGCTTCATAGGAAAGATCAAATGGATGATAACGTCGATCCATAATAGTAGGTTCAACGCGAACCGGACGATAGGGAAGAACGCGATCGTTGATGGTTGATAGATAGAAAATGGTCCGGGGATCTCGTTTCAAATCGTATCCGGTTATGGGCTCTTCCCAGGT
>JBNLFC010000462.1:0-3004 GCA_050305335.1 Leptospirales bacterium | reverse complement strand
GTGCAGGGTGGATCGAACTACGGATTTGACCAATCTTGCATGGAGTTCGACCGCGCTTTTTATGAGTGGGTGTAGCGGTATTAACTGGTATGGTCTTGCCAATGATGGTTCTAAGTTCATTGCGGTGGGTGGTACCGGCACTCAGGCGAAAGTAGCTTTTTCTGCCACAGGGAGCAGTTCGGACTGGAGCATTGCGAATCTGTCTGGCGGGGATGCGCAGGGGATTTTTGTGCGTCCCAGTGAGTAGTGGATCTTATGACAGAGCCCTGGCCAGTTTTCACCATGAAGAGGAGAAGGATTGGGTTTTGTGTCATTCCAGGCTTCTGATGAAAATTGCATGGAATTCAGGTTCACCTTCGGTACCCTTCAAAATCTTCATGGTGAATGACCTGTTTGTTCAGAGGATCCATCGCTAATTTCTGACCAACGATAGTCGTGAATGAGATCGTGGCGTTCTTTGCGTGCGTGGCGAGAAACTGTGCATACAGAAGGTCAAGGTATTACATTGATCTCGCGCAGCGGCGCGGAGGTATGGTAGACGACTGGAGGTGGTCGAGAAATTTGCGCTGGAAGTCTGGGATCGGTTGTTGCGACGCTGAGTGTTCCGGGTCGGAAAAAGTGATCACTGCCATGATTAGAAAACAATCCATCGATAATTGCTGACCGACGGTAGTCGTGAATATGATCTCCGCGATCGTTGCGTCTTTGCGCGAGAAAATGAACCACACGACATTCAGGCTCCCCTTCGGGCCCTTCCATACTTCATCCTCTCCATGGTGAAAAAAAGCATTACGGAGATTTTCTGTAGCAGGATTTGTTCGCGCACCGGCACTGCGGGAGAAAATGAATTCGGGGCATTGCGGCTTACCTCTGGATCCCTGACTCTATTTCAAGATCCCTGCCTGGATCAACTCTTCCTTCGAAAGACCGGTTGCCTTGAGCACGGTTTCGAGCGGTACGTTCAACTCAAGAAAACGTCTGGCATCTTCCAGTTTGCCTCTTGCAATGCCTTGCTCAATGCCCTGCTCGATACCCTGTTCAATGCCCTGCTCGATGAGTTTTTCAGCGGTTGTCATGATGATGCTCTCCAACCCCGGGGATATGCTGGCCATGGGTTTCTGGATCCTCTCCGGTGCCACATCTCCCTTTCTCAGGATATATAATATCAGTTTTTGAAACCATGCAATCCCTTTTTCTTTCAGAAATATGGTCCCGGTAAGTCCCGCTATCTCGTCCCAGTGTTCCTCCAGGTCTCCTCTGTCCAGGTGATGGATGGTGGCCAGAAAGGCATAGATTAAGAGGGATTCCCGAAGCTGCGATAGATCTCTTTGCGTCAGGTCAAAGATTTCGATGCTGAAGTCGGGGATGTATTTCTTAAATACGGCACGTTCCTCATCACTCAGACTGAACTCATGGAGAAATGAACTGGAGTGTTTCCATCCCGTCTCTCCATGATAAAATAGAAAGGGTATTACAGGAACTGCTTTTTCCTGAGCTTCATAAATTCTGGCAAGGTAACCCAGAAGCTGAAAGAAGAGGCGGGGAGAGGGACTGGATTTGTGTTCAAACAATAGATAGATTTCCGTGAAGGAGCCTGACTTTGTGGGTATTCGATAAAGAAGATCGCTTCTATATTCTCGCAGCTTTTCATCCAGGAACGTGCCAGGAAGAATTTCGATCCGCGAAAGGTCGAGAATTTCCAGCAGAGATTCAGGAAGGGCATAATGAAAGAAGGTGGCAGAGTTTTCGGGATCGGCAAAGAGGTCGCGTATGATCCGGTCTGGAGTGGCAAGGTTATTGTCCATGAGTAAGTGTGTGCGTCATCTCTCCTGGGTCAAGAAATTCCAGGTTAATGGTATAGTGGCGACAGTCGTGAACGTGATCGCGCGATCTTAAGCGTTCACTGCGGGAGGAAATGAATGAGATGGCATTGCGGCTTGACATCGGTACCCTTCCAGCCTCCAAGCACTGCGTGGTGAAAAATGTATTACGGTGATTCTTCGTGCCAGGGTTTGCTCGCGCAGCGGCGCGGTGGTATGGTGGACGACGGATGCTTGCCTGGAAATTCGCGCTGTGAACGTGAGAGTCATTGTTGAACTCTGTATAAAGCGACATAAGAGTTGAATAGTTAACGTAGAAAAACCGTTTGACATTGCGTATAATTTATGATGTTTTGAGCTGGTTCATATAATGGACTAATGCTGTCCGGGACTTTTTAGTATGAGGCATCACAATTTCTCAAAGAAAGCACTTCTTCTTCTGGCAGCTCTTCTGGGGCAGGGGTGCCTGGTCTCTAATTTGCATAACGCATTTGATCTGAAGAGTCCGGGTGGGCTTGTGCTCTATGCTATTATGGGCTCGGGTGGAAGTGGTCCCCAACCCACTGTCACAATCCAGAATCTCCACGATCATGGAGTGGTAGAGAGCGGATTTCTCATTGGAAGCGCAGCTCCGGCCCAGGAACTTGCCAACACCATTACGCAGGTGGAGGTCTCTCTGGATGGTGGAGCTTACAGTGCAGCCAGTGGCACAGACTCCTGGTCCTATCAACTCCCTACAGGCTCTAACACCTGGCCAGAAGGCACCCTGCACACTATCTCCGTCCGTAGCCTGGACAGTGCCAGTAACATTCTGGCGGATACGAGCGTCACCGTACGCAAGGGTACCAATAGAGACATCAATGGAGATGGTTACGCGGACCTGGTGGTCGGAGCTCCCGCCTACGCTGCTTATACAGGGCGATTGTATATCTTTCTTTCCAGTGGCAGTAATGGTATCTCTGCAACCGCAGCCACAGATGCAACCACTATCATCACTGGCGAAGCAACCTGGAATGGTTTCGGAGCTTCTCTAAGCCTGGGAGATATCAATGGAGACGGCTATGCAGATCTGGCCGCAACAGCGGGCTCTTATAGCACCAATAGAGGTCGGGTCTATCTCTTTTACTCCACTGGCAGTAGCGGTATCTCAGCAACCTCTGCCACCGATGCATTTACTATCATCA
>JBNLFC010000461.1:0-3011 GCA_050305335.1 Leptospirales bacterium | reverse complement strand
TCTCCTCTCTCCACTGACTCTGAGGGAAGCGGTGCTCTCTTCAAAAATAGAAGGAACCCAGGCCACCTTACAGGAAGTTTTATTTTACGAAGCACTCCCGGATGAGAACAATCCGCGGTACGATGATATTCAGGAAGTGATCAATTATCGAAAGACCCTTGCCGCTGCTGAGAAAGCGATTGGTAAGAAACCCATGCATCTGAATATGTTACTGGAACTTCATGAGATCCTGATGGACTCTGTGCGTGGCGAAAACCAGCGACCGGGTACGTTTCGCGAGATCCAGAACTGGATCGGACCGAAAGGATGTACCATCGACCAGGCTTATTATGTACCGCCCGAACCTGCTGCGATGAAGCAAGCTCTTGGCAACTGGGAAAAATACTGGCACTACCAGGAAAAGGATCCACTTATACAACTGGCCATTCTACATGCCCAGTTTGAAATCATCCACCCATTCCGGGATGGAAATGGCCGAATCGGACGTGTGTTGATTCCGTTGTTTCTTGCAGAGAAAGGGATTCTGGACAAGCCCGTCTTTTATCTGAGTGAATACCTGGAGTCTCATCGTGAGGAATACTATAGCGGCCTGCGTGGAATTTCTGAAACGGGGAACTGGGATAATTGGCTGCAGTTCTTTTTAAAAGCCTTTACAGTGCAGGCTATCTCGATGCGAGGCAAAGCAGAGAGCATTATTTCACTCTATGATGACATGAAGCGGGAGATTTTTGGGCTGAACTCCACCTTTGCTCTCCTGGCACTGGATGCCCTTTTTACCATGCCAATTTTTACCAGTTCCGATTTTGTAAAATATACCGATATTCCGAGGGCCAGCGCCAATCGTCTTCTTGGCCAGATCCAGGAAAAAGGAATCATCAGTCTGATCAGCGAAGGGCAGGGTCGAACACCCAATACATATAGCTTCCATCCTTTGCTTTTGATCACGGAAACTCCGCTGGAGCACGTTGAATAATGGCAGATCATTACTTTGTGTCTCAAAAAAACAGAAATTTGAGACACAAATCCCTTTGTGTCTCACCGGTGAGTCACAGTAAATAAAGAGGTAACCCCATGACCCCGAAGATCCATACCGAAGAGACCTTTGAAGAGTCCATAGAAACTGCCCTGTTGGAACATGGTGGCTACGTAAAAGGGGATCGGGAGGATTATGATCCCGCCCTTGCCATGGAACCGGGGCGGGTCATCGATTTTATAAAGGAGACGCAGGAGAAGATCTGGAACTCTCTGCAGGCGATTCATGGGGCAGATACGGAGAAGGTCGTCATTGGTAGTCTAAAAGACGAGCTGGAGATCAAGGGGATTCTCAAGGTACTAAGACAGGGTTTTAAGTGCTACGGTAAGCTTCTTCGTGTGGTCTACTTTGCTCCCAACAACCGGCTCAACCCCGAAACCCTGAGTCAGTACAGTAAAAACAGACTCTCTGTGACCCGGCAGCTCTACTTTGGTGTGGGTCACAAGAAATCGCTGGATATGGTCCTCTTTGTCAATGGACTTCCGGTTGTCACCGCCGAGCTAAAAAACCCCTTCACCGGCCAGACGGTGGAACATGCCAAAAAGCAGTACAAAACCGACCGGGACCCGGCTGAGCTTCTTTTTCAATTCAAGAAGAGGGCCCTGGTCCACTTTGCCGTTGATCCCGACCTGGTCTTTATGACCACAAAGCTGGATAAAGAGAAGACCTTCTTTCTACCGTTTAACCTGGGTTATAAAGGGGGAGCGGGCAATCCTCCCACTGAAGACGGATCGTATCGAACTTCGTATCTGTGGAATGAGGTGTGGCAGAGAGACTCTCTTCTGGATATCCTGGGACGCTTCATTCACCTTCAAGAAGAGGAGAAGAAGATCCACACCGATAAAGGAGTCAAGACCATCACAAAAGAGGTGATGATCTTTCCCAGGTATCACCAGCTCGATGCGGTGCGAAGCCTGATCGATCATTCAAAAAGAGCTGGAAGCGGGCACAACTACCTTGTTCAGCATTCTGCGGGATCGGGAAAATCCAACTCCATCGCATGGCTTGCCCACAGGCTCTCCAGCCTCCACGACGAAAACGATCAGCTGATCTTCAACTCGGTGATCGTGATTACGGACCGGATTGTGCTGGATCAGCAATTACAAAAGACGGTCTACCAGTTCGATCATAAGGCGGGGGTGGTACAGAAGATCGACGAGGATACAAAGCAACTGGTCCGGGCTCTTGCCAACGATACGCCCATCATTATATCAACCATTCACAAGTTTTCTTTTGTGACCGAGGCTCTGGAGAAACTCAACCAGGAGAATGCGACAATTGATGGGATCGAAATTGCCACAAAAGGAAAGCGCTTCGCGGTGATCGTGGATGAGGCCCATAGCTCCCAGTCGGGGGAGACGGCCATGGAGGTCAAAAGCGTTCTGAACAAGGACGGCGTGGCCGAAGCTGCCGCAAAGTATATGGCCGAAAACGAACTGGATGCGGATGAAGAGGATACCGTCATCCGCGAAATGCTCAAACGGGGAAAACAGCCCAACATCAGCTTTTTCGCTTTTACAGCCACACCGAAATACAAGACCAGGCATATCTTTAATGAACCCGGCCGCGAGGGGCGCGCTCCTTTTCATGAGTATACCATGAAACAGGCCATCGAAGAGAGGTTCATCATGGATGTCCTCAAGAACTATACAACCTACCAGACCTATTACCGGATCGTGCAATCCACGGAAGAAGACCCGCAGGTAAAACGAAAGAAGGCGGCAAGGGCGCTGGCCAGGTTCCTGACGCTGCACCCTCACAACATTCGCCAGAAAACAGAGGTGATGGTGGAGCACTTTCGCAGTAGTGTCATGCATAAGATCGGTGGTCGGGCCAAGGCCATGGTCGTTACCGAGTCGAGAATCCACGCGGTCCGCTACAAGCAGTCTTTTGATGATTATATAAAAGAGAAAGGCTATAAAGGGATCAAATCCCTGGTAGCTTTCTCCGGTACCGTGGAAGATCCCGATGCACCGGG
>JBNLFC010000460.1:0-3017 GCA_050305335.1 Leptospirales bacterium | reverse complement strand
CAATCGTCTAAATCGATTGACTCCTGGATATTTTTAGATTATCTATTGCCTATGGATCTACTTTCTCAACTTCTGGAATCCGCAGCCTGGAAAACCGACGTAATTTCCCGGGAACATCTCCACGCACCATGGGGAATGATCTTTCCATGCAATAAAAGTGGTGGATTTCATATTATTACACAGGGGGAGTGCCTCCTGAGGAAATGCGGAAAAAAAGAAGGGATCTGGTTACAAAAAGGTGATGTCGTCTATCTGGCCCGCGGAATTCTCCATGAACTGGTATCGTCAGCCGAAGTGAAAGCGCTTGATCTCCAGACCTTTTTACGCAAGCAGAGAGAAGGTCGTATTAGACCGGATAGCAAAACAACCACTCTTCTTTCGGTGCGTTATGAGGAGCCGGATCGTACACCCCATCCTTTTTTTCAGGAGCTGCCCGAAATCATCCATATTCAAGGGAGTGAAATTCCCGGGCACCACCCCCTCCACACCACACTGCAGTTGATTTCCAGGGAACTGGAACATGCTATTGGTTCGGACCTGATCCTCCAGAGACTTTCAGATATTCTTCTATATTGCGTAATACGACACTGGATGGAGGTAAACCGCGTCGAAGCGCCAGGCTGGAGAAGCGCTTTCTTCGATGATAAAATCCGTCACGCTCTGGAAAATCTCCACAGCCGTTACCGGCAACCATGGACCATTGAGGCTCTGGCGGCTTCGGTGGGGCTATCGCGTGCCACACTGGCTGCCCGTTTTCGTCGTACTCTTGATATGGCACCGATGGAGTATCTTACAGATCTTCGCATTGAAAAAGGTAGATCTCTTCTCCAGCGAGGTGATATGAGCCTGGAGGAGGTAGCCAGCCAGGTGGGATACTCTTCGGCATTCGCTTTTTCCAAAGCGTATAAACGACTCCGCGGGGTTGCACCCACGCTGGAAGCTAAAGCCATGTAATCAAAACGGCTGAATGCAACTTATCCGGGCATTAACCTTCCAGAATGAACGCCGGTTCATTTACTGAAAAATCTTCCAGTACCGAGTAAATATCCAGGGCTGCGTCATGGGCCTCTTCCGAAAGTGCACCGTTGCTTTTCCAGACCACTGTTACGGGTAGTGCCAGATTTCTCAAAGAAGCATAAAGGGAATCCAGCTCCTTTCCATACTGCGAAGGCAACTCCAGTGCCCGGGCAACCGCATCATGGACGCCCTCCCCTGTAGAAATACCTGTAATATCAATTGTTACTTTTTTCATAGTTATACCCTGCACACTCTTCTGGTTCACCGCAATAATTCAATCGATCTTTATCTTTGAGATGGGAAAATTGAGCTGAAAATTTATGTAGCTTTTCCTGCTCTCTTCATCGCCCTGAAAAGAAATCTTTCCGGGGCAATGGCGTTTAGAATGTCCTCTTCAAGAAAAGTTGGCTCTCCAGCAATGAGGCCAGCAATGATTTCACCGGCCAGCGGTGCATAGCTCATACCGCGAGAACCGAATCCGGTCGCCACATAAAAGTTGCGGTACTCGCTGCTCGATTGGTTCTGCAATGCTGCCAGCTTATGTAAAGATCCGACTATGGGAAGATGATCCGCACCCATACAACGGAAACCCACACGCCCTTTGCTCAAGTCGGCTTTTGTAAGAAGGCCTGGCGCCTGTCTCTGTAACATCTCCATCAGAGAATCATTGATAGAACAATCTAGCTCCTCATCGCTACGGTTTTTCTCATAGCTGGCACCCAGAATGTGGATACCCTTTACAGCAGGAATCAGGTATCCATCATAGCAAAGAACAGAACCAAGACTTTCACTACGGGCATCAGAAGGTACCCACGCCACCTGGCCTCGAGTGTTTCGAACATCAATTCCTGTCACGAAAGAGGTACTATCCACACCTGCAGCCACTACAATATGTGGGGCCATTTTGATGACATGACCCGCGTGATCAATGGCCTCATAGATTGGTTCATGAGAGTGCATTCGTTTTGCAGTACGAATCGTTGTAATATTTGTATTACACAACAACTCCAGCGATCCGGGTGCAAGCTTTAAGTTGGCATGACTGATGGACGCAGGATGAACATGTAAACCAGCGGGAAAATAGACACCGCCACGTTCCACAGGATAGCCAAAGAGCCGGGACGCTTCTTCGCTAGAGACGGCGTGAACAATGGATTCAGGATAACCAAGACTCCTGAGGGCCGATGCAAAACGCTTTGTCTGGCGTTCGTCGTGACCCAGTTGAAGAACACCGCCTTCCCCTGCCTGTACAGAAAGACCGGCTGCCTGGATCATGGCAATCCTTCGCAAAGTGAATAGAAACCCCTGGATCAGATAACGGCTCATGGGAGTGGGAATGGCATTGAGAAACGGAAAGATAACTCCTGCAATATTTCCCGAGCCTTTTGTGGAAATCTCATTTTCACGCTCTATCAGAGCAACTCTATACCCGCGCATAGAAAGAGAGGCACTCACCGAAGTACCGGCAATGCCGGCTCCGATCACAATAGCGTCGGTAAATAAAGGATCAGAAGATACTTCCTTTTTCCCGGACCGTGCATATAATAGTGGTCTTTCTTCTTCACTGCTATGAAAGGTCCCGCGTAACATTTCTCTCTTGGAACCAAACCCAGGAACTTTTTCCACACGAAAGCCCGCTACCTCCAGACCGCGCCGAACAGAACTGGCTGCCGTAAAGGTAGCAAAGGTGCTTCCTCTTTTTGAATGCTTCCCGATCCGGGAAAGCACCTCATCGCTCCACATTTGCTCGTTTCTGGAAGGCGCAAAACCATCCAGAAACCAGGCGTCCGCAGGATGCTGAAGATACTTGAGAAAATCTACCACATTCCCCAGATAAAGATTCAGCGCTACACGACCGGAGGCAAAAAGATATCTTGATGGTCCTGGCACAAGATGACCATACTGGCGATTTAACTCATCAGATAATTCAGCTAGCTCTGGAAAAAGGGAAAGAGAGCGTTGCAGATCGTCTCCGCGCATAGGGTGAAGTTCACAGCTGA
>JBNLFC010000459.1:0-3023 GCA_050305335.1 Leptospirales bacterium | reverse complement strand
GCGAGGTTGTTTCAGGATAGCCTCACAAGCATTTGCGTGGGAAGAAAATTTTTTATGGACCTTGCTTCCGTAAAGAGAGGTTGGTTTGGCTGAAGAACCAAAACAGGGGGGAATTCCGTTTCATCAAAAGGCTCTACGGCTGGATTTGATCGTGGATGAGGAGATGATGAATGCTACTCTGCGAATCCAGGGAATCGGTGGGCCAGTAGATCAAGCGACCATTGCGGAGCTTCTCAATGAGAGAGGTATTGTCTATGGACTGGACGCACCTGCCATAGCCAGGCTCATCTCCCGCTATGCGACCGGTGAGTCGGCCACAGAACCCATCGAGGCTATCATTGCCAGGGGAAAACCTGGTGTGCCAGGGCAAGATGGTAGTCTGGATATCCTGATCAGGGAATCGGAGCATGTGATCATTGATGAGACGGGTCGTGCTGATTTCCGAAATGTCGAACGCTATCGCACGGTGGAAAAAGGGCAGGCAATTGCCCGGATCACTCAGGGAATTCCCGGAAAGCCTGGCATAAA
The DNA here is from genome assembly GCA_050305335.1 of Leptospirales bacterium. Taxonomy (GTDB): domain Bacteria; phylum Spirochaetota; class Leptospiria; order Leptospirales; family Leptonemataceae; genus JBNLFC01. The sequence continues at coordinate 2,495 of JBNLFC010000459.1, read as the reverse complement.
CCTGCTGGGGGAGGAGGTGGAGCCAGATCCCATTTATCAGCCAGTTTTGAACGCAGGCCAGAATGTGGACTTTAGAGCCTCTTCCAATGAGTATGTGGCCCGGGTCAAAGGAATCTTCATTTACAAAAATGACACCGTTGAGGTGAGTCCGATTCTGATTATCCCTGGCAATGTCGGCCTTGAATCAGGTAACGTTCATTACGATGGGTCGGCCCAGGTGGAACAGAATGTGGAGCGGGGGTCTTCCGTGCAGGTGCATGGGGATTTAACCGTAGGAGGAGCGGTAGAGACAGGCGATGTTCGAGTGGGCGGATCGCTCATTGTCAAGAAAGGAATCAACACCAGGAAAGATGGCATCATTCGTGTTTCGGGTCAGCTAAATGCGGTCTATATTGATAATACAAAAATACATGTAGAAGGTCAAGTTTCTGTGGAGAAGTCCATTATCTCCAGTACATTGATCACCCATTCCAGCGTCTACCTCCCGGCAAAAGGATCTACTATAAGCGGAGGAGAAATTATGGCCTTCGGTGATGTAGAAGCCGATATCATCGGAAATAAGATGGAGGTCCCTACTCGCATTATCGTGGGCGAGCATTACAAAAATAAAATGTACTACGAACTCCACTCCCGGGAGCTGGAAGATCTGAATCATGAATATGAAAAAGTTGCAACCGACGTTCAGAAGATCAAAACATATGTCACTCGTATGAGAGGCAATATCCCGGTTCAGAAGAAAGCGGAGTTTCGTGTCATATTTCAGAAGTACAAGGAAATTACGGAGAGAAGGGCCAAACTGGAAGAGCTTGTGCACCATTTCAAGGAGAGTCGTTTTAATAAGGCCCCTGTTCGCATCATTGCCAGAGATATCATCTACCCTGGAGTGGAGTTGCATTACCGCAACGTGGTCGAGAAGATCAAGGCACCCATAACCGCCTGTATATTGACCTTTAAAACCGGCCGTGAGAAGTTCGAGATGGAGGCTTATAAAGAGCCGTGAAGAGTCACTTCCGCTATTTGCCCTTCCCCATTCATTTACTGATCACGATCAATCTGATTTTTCTGATACAATGGGTCCTCGGATGTGCGGCGCAGGGCCCACCCTACAGAGATGTGGGGGACCAGAAACCCAATCTTTCAGAGCTCAATGTATGGATGGGGCACCATCGTTTTGTTCCCCATAAGGACCTTTATCCCGGATACGAATGGGGGGATTTAATTCTTCGCCCTCGTTTCGGAGATCAGGTTGATTTTCTAATGCAGATTGCTGGCACTCTGCCTGACGGTGAGTTCCAGATTCGTTCCTATAGAGGAAGTGTTGTCAAAAATGGGAGCGACCATTATCTCCAGTTCATGAATTGCACTCTTTATGGAGCTAGAAATATAGAAAAAAAGATCTGGCCTCTGCAGAAATGGCAATGTGAGCATATACGTTTTTTGCTTTTTTATGACCCTTCGGGTGCTGGAGATCCATCGCACAAGCATTCAGAATCTGGTGTCGCATATCACCTGATAATTCAGGTACCCGGAGAAGAAAGACGCTCCGGCGAAGCCGAATCACAAACAGAAACCTGGCCCGGCGATGTTGCCCTTTTGCCAGTACCGATGAAAAAAGATGCATACATCGGCCAGGTAGTCGCGATGCTCCCGGGGGTCGGCCCCGTTGTATGGGGGGGTGTGGGAACTTCCAGATTGCGTGGAAGTGGCCGACTCTACCTGGTGGATGGATTGGGCAAACGAGTGGCTCTGGTGGAAGCGACACGTTTTGGGACCGATGGTCTGATCTTCTGCACATGGACTTCCACTCCGCCTGCTGATCTGCTTGAGGACGAGAAGTGGCATACCCTCCTGGCTGAGGCTATTTAGTGGCTGCGGCCGAGACCTGCATTGAAACCAGAATCCGGTGATTGAGGCACGCTCTATCTATAACCGAATCATGCCTTCTCAATCACGCACTCGTTGGAGACTATAAGCGACATTTGCGACAATATAGAGGATCATTTTGCCGATATTTGGATGGGAATTTTTACTGAATAGTAGCCGCCAGATTCCTGGTAGATCATCTTCTCTGTCTGCTTTACTCAAGAATATAGTGGACAAATCCATGCATTCACGGGGGAGTATTACTTTTGCCTTTAAAGTTTTCCCGGTAATGTAGATCAAAATGGTACAGAGTCAGTCAGGCCACGCATCATTCAACAGCTTTCACTCGTATCTGCCCTGGTTGCGGTTTTCAATCATTGGTTTTTTGCTACTATCTCCCCTTGCATCTCTATATCCCTATGGCATCTACCAGAGCTCTTTTGGTGGAAGAAATAACGGCATGGGAGGTGCCATAGCTGGTACCGGGGGCTCACCCATGGATATTGCCGTCAATCCAGCTGGAATTGCCATGGCAAAACGGGATAGTATAGAGTTATACGGCACATTTCCCGTCATCGATACAACTTACCATGACCAATTTGCAGATCCATCCCGATTGGATAGAAATTACA
>JBNLFC010000458.1:2772-3026 GCA_050305335.1 Leptospirales bacterium | reverse complement strand
ATATCGATCATATGCCGCCGGTGCAAGTAGAACCGACAATGTACATATCGAATTTTCTGCATGGAGAAACATGTACAGTGGTGATCACGTTTATGTTAACGCCGGCACGGCGACGACTGATGTCACTGCTTCAACAGGGAATGTGGACTCCATTACTGGAACTTCAGGCGGTATTGAGACATATTCCTATACAATCCCCAATCTTTGCGATGGCACCAGCAACTGCTACATCGGCTTTCGATTACTGGATGATG
>JBNLFC010000458.1:0-2762 GCA_050305335.1 Leptospirales bacterium | reverse complement strand
CGATCTGAAGGCCAGTTTCTCCAGTTACGGCGCCACCACCGTGCACCTGGGAGCACCAGGTGTGAGCATCTACTCCACAGTACCCACCGGAGCCTGCGCCCTGTGTAACGCTTCGGGCTACACCTACCTCAGCGGAACCTCCATGGCCACGCCAATGGTAGCAGGCCTTGCTACTCTGCTCAAGGCACAGGCACCCGGTTGCGGATATTCGGATGTTCGCTCTGCCATTCTGGACAGCGCGGATACCAGTTGGTCCAGTTTGAGCGGTAAGGTTCAGGAAAACCGTATGGCGGATGCAGGTGCTGCCATGGCGAAAATCAAGAGCATGAGCTGCGCTCAGTAATCACCGGCAAAAGTCAGATCGGTCAAATACAGGCCATTTCGCCAGAGACATTTCCCCGGGCAAAAAGGTTGCCAATCTGGCCTCCTTTGATTCCATGTATGCCATGCGAAAAAAAATCATAGCTGGAAACTGGAAAATGAACCTCACCTCGGCAGAGGGTGCGGCTCTGGCAACGGAAATTGTTCAAGGATATTCTAACAAGAATGTGGAGGCAGTGGTGGCTCCCCCTTACACGGCGCTGGATCGTGTATCGTCAGCACTGAAGGGAAGTGGCGTTGCTCTTGCAAGCCAGGATCTCCACTGGGAAAAGGATGGCGCTTTTACCGGAAAGATCTCTACCAACATGCTGAAAGAGTTTGGCATTCGGTATGCAATCATTGGCCATTCGGAGCAACGCACCTACTTTCATGAAACCAATGATACTGTGAATGCCAAGGTGAAACGTGCACTGGATCAGGGTATCATTCCCATCATTTGCGTTGGGGAGACTCTCGGGGAGAGGGATGGAGGGAAAACCTTTGCGGTTGTGGAGTCTCATGTGCGAGGTGCGTACTGGGGTCTTTCCAGCATGGGTGCAGTGCCCTGTGTGATAGCCTATGAACCTGTTTGGGCCATAGGTACGGGTCGAAATGCAACTCCGGAACAGGCCCAGGAGGTTCACGGATTCATTCGCAAACTCCTCGGTGAAATGTACTCAAAAAGCTTTGCCGATTCGGTACGCATTCTTTATGGCGGCAGCATGAAGCCGGATAACGCAAAAGGGTTGCTACAAAAGCCTGATATCGATGGCGGTTTGATTGGTGGTGCCTCGCTCAAAGGGAAATCATTTCTGGAAATAATCGCGGCAGCGGGTTAAAGGCATGAAGGTAGCTTTTGAACTTCATGCGTTTCATGAAAAAACATTTTCTACCGGTTAATTTTTTATTGACCAACAAGCGTATACTATACAATTAACGGTATAGCCATGAGCGGGAAATGCTCCCTCTCCACTCTAAAGGACCACCCGGTTTCGGGTGGCTCTTTTTTTTCATCTTACTCCTCTGTTTTCCGCTGGCAAAAACATGCCTTTTCCTGGCAATAATGTAACTTTGTTAATCCTTTACCGGATGGAGGGGAATCTATGAAACTCAATCGCGTTGGGCTTTTTTCTATATTTTTACTGCTTAGCGGACTTTTCTTATATCTGGGCTGGACCAGCGCTGCATATACCAACGATGCGTCCTGGAAGGAGCTTTTCAGCACATCGGCTCAGAGTAACACGTTCCTTCATTCTATGGAAAGTCGCTATGAACAAAACTATCATCCTAACTATATTCTGGACAATAATCCTGCCACCGCCTGGGTGGAAGGCCTGGACGGAGACGGAGAGGGTGCCGAGATTGAGTGGAAAGTTTCGGCGATCAGTTCCACTGAAAAACTCAAGCTGGAAATTAAAAACGGCTACCAAAAGAGTCAGGCACTTCTTCAGAAAAATGGGGCACCGGCCAGGGTGCTCGTTACCGTGCTGGATAGCGAAAACGATAAAACTATGGAGCAGGAGTTCCAGCTCCGGAAAGTCATGGGCTGGCAGCCAATTGTGTTATCGCCTGGCTTTCTATCCCATGGTGGGGTAGCTACCGTGAGATTGAAAATTATTTCCGTTCATCCCGGAACTGTTTACAAGGACACATGCATTTCCGACATCAAAACATACGTTATTTCGAAAGTTCCATACAATAAATCTTTAGAGGAGAGTAAACGGAAAAGGCTAATTGCCTGGGCCCATGAAAGAAAACGAATAGCGAGAGCGGGTGGTCGAAAGGATAAAAATTTAGCTGTAAATTTTGATGACTTTGAGTATGACACGAAACCGGTGGCAAGCTTTCCGGGTGAATATAGACAGGCTATTCAAAAACATATGGCAGACATGTCGCAGCTGGGCAGTCAAAAAGGATATTTTAAAATCGTTACTAATTTGCCGACTAAAAACTACAGAGATTTTTCCGGTGGAGTATTTTTTCTCTACCGATGGGCCTTGCAGCAAAGCAGCTTTTCCATTTTCGAATCCAATGCTCCGGTTGACTTCAACTATAGTCTGGCTATGGAAACTCTGCAATTGTCAAATATTCATCGATCATTGAACCCGCAAACAGGTGAGCTGGCTGCATTCACGGCCTCATACATTGACACGACAGATGAAAGGGGCACCTACATTGTAAGGGGCCAGGTTTACATCAATTACCTGCCAGGTGGAAAGATCGACTCTTTTCTCAACGTCAGGAAAGAGCGCACTGATTATGATGCAATGGAAAGATCCGGCATGATTCAGGATAATGGATGTCCTGCGGGCGATTTCCTGGATATTGTCATCATAGGATGTGATACTGTCCACAAAATACAGGGTATCGGCCTCATCCTTGGCCAGATCCTTGATCTGATA
>JBNLFC010000457.1:0-3029 GCA_050305335.1 Leptospirales bacterium | reverse complement strand
CGGGAAGGCTTTCAACTGAATATATTCGGCCAGCTTTGCCCGAAAATCATCAAGCTCCTGAGGTTTGGCTCTGGCATAGGAGGAGCCTAGAAGCATTTTTGTCATCTCCTCAATCCCCACAAATTCCATAGCCTTCTGTGCAAATTCAGGCTTCGTTTCTGAGTATCGAATATACCCGACCATCCTCTTTATATTCGTAACCGCCTCGTCACCAGGAGCTGCCTGGAGCGCCCCCATGGAGAGAATAAGAAGCGTAGCTCCCCACACGGTGAATAGCATTGTTCTGTACTTCATCATAAGCCTGGCCTCGTTGAGTCAATATCTGCCTGTAAAAGATCCAGGGACATCCTGAAAAGAGAGCTCTTGCCAGGCAACAAAAAAGGATCAGAAGATCCCATGAAGAGAACTCACAGCCGGCTATGAAACGTCCGGGTTTCCATTCATTGGTAGAGGCGGTAAGTTCGTCAGAAAAGAAAGCATCCAGCCTGTTAACAGTGTAACCATTGGCTCTGCACAGAGCAGGATGCCTGAGTGATTCAGCTTTGAGGAAAGGAATCATTCGCTCAATTTTTACGAAAAACTAACGATGTTCACCGCATCAAAACTCTATCCACACTGTGGATTAAAGTGTTTTTGTTCTGCATAGGACGATATGATTACAAATAATGTTTCTCTTCTTTGCAGTGATGATCGTCTGCTGTATTCTGCTTTTTTCTTTCTCTTTTCCTGATTTTCCAACTATATTTATAGGTAACAAAGGCTCCGTTGTCGCATTCTCATTTTCCGGGGGGAATATATGCCACCTTTGCACAGCCTGATAGAAAAAAAGATCCGAACTGATTCACAAGTTTACAGATACTACCATCTTCCTTCACTGACGACGGCAGGATTTCCAGATTCCTCTCGTCTGCCCCGATCTATACGCATTCTCCTGGAAAGTGTAGTTCGTAACCTGGATGGGAATATAGTAACAGAAAAAGACATCCATGCTCTCTTGAGTCCCACTCCGGTCGGAAAAGAGATCGCTCTTTACCCGGGCCGCGTTATATTGCAGGACTTTACCGGTGTTCCGGCTCTGGTGGATCTGGCCGCCATGCGAAGCGCCATGAAACGAATGGGAGGGGATCCCGGTAAAATCAATCCCGTAATCCATGTGGATCTGGTGGTGGATCATAGCATACAGGTAGATTACTTTGCTTCATCCGACGCATTGCAGAAAAACCTGAAGCAGGAATATGAACGAAATATGGAACGTTATATGTTCTTAAAATGGGGTCAGAAATCTTTTAAGCATCTGAATATCGTTCCTCCTGGAACAGGCATTGTCCATCAAGTGAATCTGGAGTATCTGGGACGCCTGATACTCCAGCAGGGAGATTTGCTCTACCCGGACAGCCTGATAGGCACAGACTCCCATACGACCATGATCAATGGACTGGGCATTCTGGGATGGGGTGTGGGAGGTATCGAGGCCGAAGCCGCCATGCTGGGACAACCCTACTATATGCTGGTGCCGGACGTGGTCGGCTTCCAACTGACCGGCACTCTTCCAGAAGGTGCCACTGCCACAGACCTGGTTCTTCTCATTACCCGGATGCTACGCGAAAAGAGTGTGGTTGGAAAATTTGTGGAATTTTACGGAAACGGCCTGGAACACTTAAGTCTTCCTGACAGAGCCACCATCGCCAACATGGCGCCGGAATATGGTGCCACCATGGGTTTTTTTCCTGTTGACCGGGAGGTTTTGCGTTATTTGAAGTTCACTGGCCGACCCAAAGCTTTGACCGATCTTGTGGAGCGTTATTACAAAGAGCAGAATCTATTTCGAATATCGGAAAAAGACGATCCCGTATATCCCGACTCCTTGCATCTGGATCTTTCCAATGTAAGACCTTCCCTTGCCGGTCCCCGACGCCCCCAGGATCGTATTGACCTTTCGGAAATGAAATCTCGCTGGAAGGATCTTCTTGGATCTCCGGTAAAAGCCGGCGGCTATGAGTTAACCGAAAAGCAGAAACGAGAAAAGGTGACCATATCCAATTCCGACTACTCTCTCACCCATGGGGATGTGGTGATTGCAGCCATCACATCGTGTACCAATACATCCAATCCCGGCGTAATGATTGCCGCCGGTTTACTGGCCCGAAAAGCTGTGGAAAAGGGGCTCACTCGCAAACCCTGGGTGAAAAGCAGCCTTGCACCCGGATCCAGGGTTGTCACAGACTACCTGAATCGCTCTGGCCTTTCTCGCTACCTGGACGAATTGGGCTTTCATACCGTCGGTTATGGATGCACCACCTGCATCGGGAACTCGGGACCTCTGTCGCAACCAATTTCCAGCGCCATTGAATCGAACAAACTGGTCGTTGCCGCGGTATTGAGCGGTAACCGAAACTTCGAAGGAAGAATCCATCCTCATATTCGCGCAAACTTTCTGGCCAGCCCGCCCCTTGTGATCGCGTACGCCCTTGCAGGAAATATGGAGATCGACTTTGAAACCGAACCTTTGAACCGGGATAGGCCGCAGGAGACTCCAGTGTTTTTAAAAGAGATCTGGCCAACCTCTGAAGAAGTGGCCGCAGCAATCATGGAGTCCATTCAGCCCGACATGTACCGGAGTCGATATGCGACTGCTTCCAGTCCAGGAAGTCCATGGGCTCAACTGGAATTACCCGATAGCGAGCTGTACCCGTGGGACCCTGCATCCACCTACATTCGCGAGGTTGACTTTTTTCGTGAGATACCCGTAGATACTCCGGCTCTCACCGACATCCACGGAGCACGAGCTCTCGCCATGCTGGGCGATTCCGTCACAACCGATCATATCAGTCCTGCAGGCACCATTCCTCTCAATTCCCCCGCCGGTCGCTATTTGAAAAATGCCGGAGTGGAGCAGAAAGATTTTAACTCATTCGGATCCAGAAGAGGAAATCATGAAGTCATGGTTAGAGGAACTTTTGCAAACATACGCCTTCGCAACCAGCTGCTGCCAGGCAGTGAGGGGGGAGTCACCAGACACCTTCCGGACG
>JBNLFC010000456.1:0-3030 GCA_050305335.1 Leptospirales bacterium | reverse complement strand
CTCTCCGGTCTTCATTTCCGCAATCTTTCCTTCGTGGAGTACGATCCCGCCTATCATCTGAACGTCGTAATGGCGCAGACCAAGGGTTCGCCAGGCAGCCTCGCGCACAACGGCAAAGGCTTCGGGCAGGATGTCGTCAAGAGTCTCCCCTTTTTTCAAACGCTCACGAAATTCAGAGGTTCTGTTACCCAGTTCTTCGTTGGAGAGACCCTTCATCACCTTTTCTAGCTCATTGATGCGACCCACCACAGGAAGCATTCTGCGAATGTCTCTTTCGTGTTTGGAACCAAATACAAGTTTAAGGGCTTTATCAATCATGGAATATCGCTCCGGAATTCTCTATGCAAAAAAAGTAGGGCAGCGTAAGTCTTGAATACTATGAATGTACGGTTACTCCTTGAGCCCCCGATGCTGCACCAAAAATTATATATACGACAGGTTCCCTGATGCGGCCCTCTCTGTCCAGCCGGGAAAGGTTTTTTCTCTCCCTTCTTCTTTCCGGGGCGATAGCGGTCGTAAGCGTACGACTGGGATTGAGCGCCCATCACTCCTGGCAAGAGCATGCCTCACCACCGCGGGTAATGCTCGCCCACTCTCTGTTTTATTTTAACGGCAGCTCTCCGTACAATGCCATGGATGGAGTGCTCTCAACTGCCTGGTATGAAAACTTCACTCCCGTTGACTTATCCCCTTCAAAGGCTCCACCCATCTCCTCCCCCCCCCTGGCCGGGTCGTACCTGCAAGGTAGCCTTGCTCTGACCTATTTCCCCGGGGAGAAACCGATTCCAAACCCGATCAGGTCGCTGGTCATATGGACCAGCGATCCTGCCACAGGGAAGAGTCCATACGGAAGACCTGCCAGGATTCGTTTAATTGTTTTCGGGCAGGACCAGGTCGATGCGGACAGAGAGTATCGTCTTCCTGGAAAGCCTCTGTTTCTGGGGAGCACGCTGATCACGCTGCCAGATTTGCCAGGGCCTTTTCGTATCCCGCTGGATTTTTTACCCCCCATGGCCCCCATGGATCAGTTCCCCCATGGTTTGCAAGAGCTCTGGTACCGAATCGAAATCGAGTCGATTTATGGGAATGGTTCAAATGATAACGTAGCCATTTATGAAGTAGATTTTCATCAGGAGCGTTCGGTCCACAATGAAATTCCGGTCCCCTATGCGATAGAGATCCGTGGCGCTGTAGAAAGGTGGAACATCCCTTGAGAGCCATTATCCGTAAATATCAATGACTAATCCTCGCTCCGCAGACTCTGTTTGAGATCTCCGGGAGCTAATTGACGAGGGGTCTTTGTAGGGAACAGAGAGAGAGTCTGATATTGTGCCTGTCTCCAATTCCCCCTCCGGACGCTCCAGGCCTTCCACACCATGGGCAAGATGACGCAGTTCGGAAGGAGATGCTTTTGCTACAATGGTATCAACCGACGCAACCTCTTCCACAGGAGAGTTGCGATAGCTCCTGGCCGGATAGGCAAAAATTCCCGGTATTCGGCTCAGATTCATACTTCCGGCTTCTACTCTCATATGTAATTCATCGGCCTCCTGTTTTCAAAATTAAGGAAGGATGCAAAAAAAAGCCATCCCATAACTGCGAAGTGCAATCTGGAACAAGGTCGCTTTTCCCTTCCGCCAGTTCATGCCATGGCATTTTTTATGCGAAAAAAGCGTGTCTTACTGTCACGTACAGAATCTTAATGAATACCATGAGTGAATCCAACGAGAAAGTTTATTCCCGCATCTTTGCAACCATATATGACCCTTTCATGAAGGGTCTGGAAAAACGAGAGCTGACAAAACGCAGATCCCGTCTTTTAAAACAGGTCACCGGTGAAATTCTGGAGGTGGGTGCAGGTACAGGCGTCAACTTTCCGCTATATGATAAAAAGGCGAACATAAAGGCCATTGAACCCTCCCCCTCCATGCTGGAAAAGGCAACAAAGAAGAGAGATTCCATAAATGATAGAGAGGGAAACATTCAGCTCTACCGGGCAGGCATGGGGGATCCTCCCTTTGAATCTCAAATCATGGATGAGTCCCTGGATGCGGTGGTAAGCACTCTGGTTCTCTGCACAATCCCTGAACCTGCTCTGGCCATTGAAAGTTTCTTTCGATGGCTGAAACCCGGAGGGAGATTGATCATACTGGAACACATTCGATCCCATCACAATGGCGAAGCTAGAATGCAGGATCTTGTGAACCCCTTCTGGAACCGGATGGCAGAAGGATGTCAGTTGAACCGGCCCACGGATGTTATGATCAAAGATGTGGGATTTGAATTAGAACGAGAAGACTACTTTCGCCTCTTGATCCCATTTTACGAAGGAGTATTTCGCAAACCTGGCGAAATACAACATTTCAGGTCAGCATAGTTCCAGACGAAGAATGTCCGGTACTACCAAAACCACCGGGACCTCTCTTTGTATCGGATAACTCTTCAGCAAAAGGAACAGATTCAAACTCGGCCAGACACTCCTTCTCCACCAGAAGCTGGGCAATACGATCGCCATTGTTCACAGTGAACAGCTCTTCACCCAGATTGATCAGGATCACCTTTAGCTCTCCACGATAGTCGGAATCAATTGTTGCAGGAGAGTTGGGCAGAGTGATGCCATGCTTTAAAGCAAGACCGGATCGCGGTCGCAAGGAGATAAAATATCCGGGCGGGATTTCAAAGAAAAGTCCTGTGGGAATGGCTTTGCGCCCCCCGGGCGGGATTTGCATGCACTCGTCAATTCCCAGATGGCAGCATACATCATATGCCGCCGATCCAGTTGTAGCCTTGAAAGGCAGACGGGCTCCCGGGAGAGAGTGAATTTTAACGACCACCTTCTCACCGGGACTCGAGTTCATCAGCGGCGTCCGCCTCCACGACGATCGTCACGGTGATCTCGTCCACCGCTGCGACGATGATCGTCTCGTCCTCCACCGTCACGCCGGCCGATGCGGTGGCGCCGGTGATGGTCAGGTTCTGGGAGTCGACGATGTCCTTCATTGCGGCCTCGAGACGCGCCGTTTGACCCCA
>JBNLFC010000455.1:0-3034 GCA_050305335.1 Leptospirales bacterium | reverse complement strand
AGATAAGAATCTGTTATTCAATACGGTGATAGCCGCAAACGATAACAACATAACGGAAATCAATGTAACATCCATATACAGGCCCGGGAACGCGTCCCATGATGCAAGAGCCATGGATATTACCGGTGTAAAATATTTGACCACAACCGCCAGTGGGTATACTGTAATCAGGTCGGAGTTTTATAACAGGACATACCACGGAGGGGAAAATCCCTACTATGACAATCCGACTCATCCTCAGATCTTGATTGATTTTGAGAACTCGTTTATTCAGATGAAAAATAGCAATGCTATAATTACGCCATGGCGGACAACATTTAATAGAAATAATCAAACCTATAACAGGGCCAGTCAGGTGGACACCTATCCCTGGATAGGTGAGCGGTCAAAGTTTGGAGCTAATCCTGTCAATTATACAGCGGAAAACTTTTCTTGGAATTCCCTTGAGGGGAAGCAAAGTTGGTCTCTTATGTTGTCGCAGGATATGATAGTCATTCTTAAGCAATTAAGTTTGGATCGTCAGCATGTGGATCATGGACATTTTAGCACAGGGACGGGGGAGACGTGGTGAAAGCAAAATCACAATTAATTACAATTGCAATGATATTATTATCAAGTACATTGCTGGCAAAAGATGACGGCATTCCACATGATGCGGTCAAATGGAAAAAAGGCTGGTTCAGAGAGCTAAAGTCAGGCGCTAATAATATGTATATAACAGAGCACTGGGGATTGAATAAAAATAGGGTTTCTTTATTGCTTCAATTCGCACCTCTATCAGCAGGCATAGCGTATCATGAAAACAATAAAATAAGATTGCTATATCAGGATTGCAGGGTATATGATTGTGAACCTGATTCTTGCGGAGGGAGCGAACGTGCCTATGGCAAAATACTCGAATTTAATGAGTCAGGTGAATTGAAACGGGAACATTGTGAAAGCCCTGATTTTGCTTTTTACACATCAGAAGGGCAGACCCCGGGAATAGAACTCTGCGGCACGGAAATTGAATACAATCCTGACGGTACTGTTAAGTCGAAAAAGGAGCACCGTGAGTGCACAATACCCTGTGGTAGATTTCAGCCTTTTATCAGGGAAGGAAATTATACTCTTCGGGCCAATACGCGAATCAGAAAGAGTGTTGGATTAAATTCTCCAATGATTGAGGTTTTGCAAAAAGGATCTTCTGTGAAAGTTGTGCGGGATACGAAGAAGATAGCAACAATAATGGGAACAACAGCCCCCTGGGTGGAAGTGGAGTATGGGAATAATAAAAAAGGGTTTATATTTGGTGGTCTTCTTGAATTTCTAGCCATGGATACCGAGGGATTTGACTTCGCAACATTGCTGGATATGGAAAGAATCGATAAAATTCCAGAATATTGTTTTAGGGCTACGGATTCAAAGGGACGTCCCTTGCATAAAATTCCCCAAATTAAAGACTGATCCCCCCCAGGCCAGGGATGCGCCGGGTGCGCAGCATCCATCGTGATTGCCGTCAATCACGATGGACGTAGCGAACGCGAAGCCCAGAGCAGCCCGTCCCGACGAGACTGGCCAACCCCCTTTCAAACTCACCAGAAAGCCTTCTTGCCATAGCCAGACTCGTCGGGGGCCACCCCACGCAGCCCGGCGCATGGCCACCCGAGCGAACTTACGAAGCGAGTTCGTCACCCGAGCGTAGCTGTTCGCGAGGAGTGAGCCGTGCGACCGGGCCCCACCCTTGCCCAGGCCGGGTTCAGTTACGACGAAAAAGGCCGTCAGGTGGGCGGCTGGTCCATGGACAACAGCAAATGGGACCAGGTGGGAATCCAGAGCGGAACAGGACTCCTTGCAGACCTTGCAGGATCGGGCGGAGCGGGATTGACCCAGCTCATAAATACGAATATCGCCTACAACAAAGCCATGGGCGGAGATCTGAATGATATTCTTGCATATAACCAGATGAGCCGTCAGGGACTGGAGGGATTGGGAGGCCTTGCCAGCATGGTGGTGAGCCACTACCAGAGTGAGACGGGGTTTCTCACCAATGGATTGAACCAGACCATGCGGGAGAAGATAAACGAACTCCAGGGTTCACGCGACACACTGGGACCGGAGGACTGGGCCAACCAGGCCAACGAGCAGAACCAGGACCGCAGAGCTATGGAGGCAGGTTGGGGGTTATGGGAGGGATTTCGCAGAGTGGGTGAGTGGATGAATGGAGTTGTGGAAGGAGTTACAGATCTTTTTGGAGGAGATGAGCCCACTGAGCTGGCAGACGCATCCGGCGAGTTCAATCCCTATACAACCGGACTCCCTCCAGGAGTCATGTCCGATACACCCCTCTCCATAAATTATCAAAATCCCGGATTCTGGAGCAACCTGTGGAGCGGAATCAAGAGTATTACAGGATTCGGAGAGGGTGGCTTCTGGGAAAAAACAAAAAACAGAGTCAAAGGCCAGGGATTCCGAACCAACGACCAGGTAAAAAGTCGCTTGCTGAATGATTTGCAGTATGCCATCAACGACAATGCAAGACGAGAGCTGATCCAGAAAGCAAGCAAACTGGGCTATTTCGCAGAGGAGGAGATCGCCTGGGCCGTACAAAAGAGCTATGACCTTGCAGACCAGGTGGACAGCAACTACTACCGCACAGCGCCCATCCAGTCAAGAACCGACCTCCAGAACTACATGTGGGCTGTGAACGGTCACAGAGAGGTGGATCTGAGCGATGGAACCCATGTGGTGTTGCTGGAGAATTACTTCCAGGATGATCCGGGGAAGAAGGCCGCTGATCTTAAGAGAGGGTATTATGCGATACGTGGTGATGGAACTACAGCTGATAAGTTCATGGGCAAACTCTTCATCGTGCAGAATGGCGACATCGTAGTCGATCCTGACACCCATAGCAACTCCTTCGCGGCCAGCTCCCGGACCTCACGAAGCAGCCGAAACGCGTACAACGATCTGATGCCAGGAGCATATGACATTACATGCCATCGCTATCCCGATGGCTCCGAAGGTGCCAGCTATCGCGGATCCCGTGCCTTCG
>JBNLFC010000454.1:0-3049 GCA_050305335.1 Leptospirales bacterium | reverse complement strand
ACTCTGGAACCGTTTGAGCATCTATGCCATAATGCCCAGATCCAGACCTGTACCCGCAGGAGTGGGCAACATCACTTCTCCTTATGGCCGGCGGCCGGATCCGCTCCATAGAGTCGATACCGGTCAGTTTCATACCGGAGTGGATATCGCCGCGGCTTATGGAACACCTCTTGTGGCGACAGCACCTGGCACCGTGGTTCGCGCCATCCCAAATCCCACCTCCGGCTATGGTTTACATCTTGTGATCCACCATGGTCTCGGGTATATGACACTCTATGCTCACAGTTCCAGGCTCCTTGTGAACATGGACGATCAAATAGAACGAGGACAGGTCATTGCCCTGATGGGAAAATCAGGAGCAGCCACAGGAACCCATGTGCACTATGAGGTCATCTACGGGCAGGCAACTCCGGTGGATCCCATGGAATACATTGGAGTTAAGTAAAAGCTGTGGCTTTACAACAGATGCCAGTTCCAGAGCACTTCATTACATTGTGCTACTTTGCCAGCATAGTTCTTACTGTATGATCTCTCCCTGCCCCATACTGTTGCCGCCCGCATTGCTATAGAGCGTATTCTGATGATTGAGTTTTCGGATAGAGCGGTAGCTATTGTCACTGCGTGCCAGAGGGCTATAATATCCTGGTGTGATCATGATGGTATACTGAGTCTCTCTGGCAAGACCAACCCCTCGTGCCACAGAGATAGAGAACTGGATGGGATAAGGAATGTAGAAGAGATTGGTGCCCATATTCAACCTCACGCCATATCCGCCACCTGCCCGGGCGCTGGTTTCGCCAATGCTTTTTCGAAAAACAACGCCGTAATCGTAAAAGAGGGACATATCTAACTGGCGCAGCATGAATTGAGGTACCTTGTTGAAAAACTGACTGGAGAACCAGTAGAGGGGGAAACGATATTCGTAAGTGAGAGCAGCTGCCGATCGGTCTTCCGGCGCGTAAGTCAAATCCTGCCCGCGGACAAAGAGCCCCAGGTTAACTTTCTGAATATCCCTGTCCTCTCCGTAAGTCGTGTAACCTGAAACGGCGAGGTGATTCACGTGGTTCTGCAGGAAAGATGGCAGATAAAGCGCAAAGATCCCCTGGGCCACACCGTAATCCACCCTCTCTTTTGTTGGTCCGGTATGCATTTCCCTGTAGGATTGACCGGGCGTATAGTAGTCGCTTTTTACTATTAGACGCCATCCATCTTCCGGACTGATTGAGCGCGGATACATGTGGTCGTCTCCCATATACAAAAGAAGCGACGGCCCCCCCCTGCTGATGAATTTCGCATCCACCGCAACGCCGCTGTATTGATCTACATTCCAGATTTTCGTCTGACTGTATCCAAGGAAAAGCTGAGTAAAAACAAAGCGTCCTTGATCCATGAGATTTAAATAAGCGTCTGCAGCCTCCCTGTAAGGTGTGGGCGTCTCGCAAAACGCCGTCCGGTATAGAGATCCATATGAGAAGTAGCATGGATCGGTTTTCTTTTTCCAGAAATCATTATAATAGGAGGTGGAAAAACCCACTGCGTAGCGCAGGTATTCATACCCGGCAAACACCTGCGGCGATATACCGTTATGACCAACCAGAGCCATGAAAGAGTGACGCTCCAGCGGATCTCGCGCCAGAATGCCTGCATTGACAACTGACTCACTGGATAATATGCCGGACAAAAACCCTGAGAAATAGGGGATCAGGGAGAAGGGGCCAGCGTAATTCTTCTCCTCCCAGTTTTCTCCCACGGGAAGTGGTTCACGATTAATCAAAGCCTCTTCGGTGAAAGAAGGGGCCAGTGAACCTCCCCCTGCCAGCCCTGCAGCAGGAGCGTCGATCAGATCCGCATAATGCATACGAACCAGATCATATCCTTTTTCGAAATAGCCGAGTGCATAGAGATAATCCGTGGCGGGGACAGGAAAAAAAAGACCTCCGGTAGTCCTTGTTTTTTGAGCAATTTGACCCGACTCCAGATCGATGGAGTAGATATTGAAAACTCCGTCCGGATCTGCACTGAAATAGATGCTCTTCCCATCGGTGGTGTACGCGGGGTGTATGAAGGCTGCATTGCCGCTCACAATCTTATGGCAATCAAAGGATGAACTTCCGGTCTCGACATCTACATCTTTTCTTATGCATTCGGCCAGATTTCCTCTGCCTGTATCGCTACTTCTTACCAGGAAAGCCACTCTGCTTCCATCGGGAGAAGAGGCCGCATACTGTAGAATCCCATCACGATCTACAGCGTACACTTCCCATTCATTCCCGGGACGCCCTTTTTCATCGAGCTTTGCATAGACCAGACGTTTACGGTTCTCCAGCCTCTCCACATAATAGAGGAAGTCACCTTTCACAGAGAGGGAAGGATAGTAGATGCTACGTCCTGGAAGCACACGGTTGAAAACAGGAAGAAAAGATTCGTCATAAAGCTCCTGCTTCAATCCATAGAAAGGATATTTGAAATAATCTTCACTGGCAAATAGACGATTCATGGAGCTTGTGATACCTTCGATATTGTAGGCCCTTCGCACTCTCGTTTCATCTTTGCCGTCAAAGCGATATATTCCGCTCATACGTTCAATGGAATCCTGAAAGTAAAGATATCCGCTCGCATCTCTTGCAAGGAAGGTCTTCCCGCCTCCGCTGAAGGTCAATCGCTCCGTGGGGGTCAGCCCCTGACTTTCAATGGCGTCGATCTGAGCTCTGTAACGCCCTGCCATGGATTTGTGAAATTTAGTGTAGGCATAGTAATAGGATGAGACACGCATATTGCTTCGCAGGATGTGAGACAAAAAAACTTTGGGAACGGCTGAGCCCCAGTAGGAGTTCACGTCCTCCGGACCCAGCTTTTCTTTGAGAAAATTAACGAAAGCGCCACCATAGAGATAGTAATGATGCCCCTGCGGCCACCTGTGAGATCCGCTCATAATCTCTCCGGCTGAAGGGAAGGCCTCGCTACCTACCGCGGTTCGAAATATCATATGAGTAATGGAATCGTTTAACCTTCCCTTACCTCCACTGCTCTCTTCTGTAACCGGGTAACC
>JBNLFC010000453.1:0-3051 GCA_050305335.1 Leptospirales bacterium | reverse complement strand
TCAAAGCAGCAGCAGAAATCTCGCCTGACTTTTCTCCAAATTTATTTAAAAAAGGTTTACCGAATAAATATAATGCTATGTATGCTGGTAGAGAAACAATTATTTCAGGAAGGGGGATTTCTTGATATCGAAGTTTTTCTTGAAAATCAAAACCGTCAGAGGTGATTTCATTTGAAAGATTTTCGAATTCTTCTATGCCAAAATTGATCCGATCAAATGAGAATTTTAGATTTTCATGGGGGGGATTTTTTGCAAAAGGCAGTAATTTTTCTTCACTAGATGTTGATCTTAATAGCTCAGTGTTATCAAATGTGCCGATTCTATTTATAGAATCATATTCTAATCCTTCTTGTAAAAGCTGATATTCTCCATCGGGACGTAGCTCAACTTTTGCATTTGGTAAGACTTGACCAAGAGGCGGAATTGTATTGTTATGTTCAAGGCCAAATTTTACTGCATCCTTTTTTGAGTTACTTAAATCTGCAGCACTCTCAAGGGCACCTTTAGTAAACCTTTCATTTCGTTTATTGACATGGGTTGTTATAGAAATAATTCTGTGCTTCATTTTCCATTTCCATTTCGCGTAACTCATCAAGCTTCTTTCCGAATCAACCCCGTCTCACGTTTCGGAAAGAAGGAGTTGAACGAAGCCGCTTCGTGTCTGTCCCGTTATGGGGATTCTTTATGGGGGCCTCGCCACTCCCGGAATCACGCCAACTGTAACAAATCTCCCCACCAGGCAGGAGGGGCAAGAATCCGGATCTATTCCCGTGATGTGAATAAAAAGCTCCTTCCAGTTTTCAAATTGCGGGAGTTTCCTTGTTATAGACCTCACCCTCTCCTGCAAGAAATCTCTGATGAGAGAAACTCTCTCTCTCTGCGAACTGGATTGGCAAGGAGGCCATAATATCGTATCTTTACGAATCCTGGAGGAAGGACATGTAACAGAAATCTGCGAACAAACTCCCTTTTGCTCAATTTCATGGAACGGATCTTCCCGTCCTGTGCATAATCTTTGTAGCTGAACACGACCGAGTGGTCATCCATGTCGAGAATTCGTTGATTGCTGATGGCGATCCTGTGGGTATACCGGCCCAGATATTGAATCAGGTGTTCCGGTTTTCGAAACGGCTCTTTGCAGAAGACTACCCACTCCTTCCTGTAAAGCTTTCTGAGATACTCAGAGAAATTCACTTTTGATCCGCCGAGTTTGATAAAATCCGCATTGTGAAGCCGACCCTCCTTTTGGAGCTTGTGAATGGCATGAAGAAGTTTGCCGCGAAAGAGTCGGGAAAGCACCCTTACGGGAAGAAAAAAGTCTCCCTCCTTCTCGATCCATCTCTTTTGATCCATACCTCCCCCCGTTACAATACAATGAATATGGGGATGGTCCGTTAGGGTCTGCCCCCATGTGTGCAGTATGGATATGATACCCGGTTTCGCTCCGAGGTGTTTCTTTTTTTTCGCAACTCCCGTGATGGTTGCGGATACGGCACGGAAAAGTTCGTTATAAAGTCTGCGTTTGTTATGAAGGAACAGGAGGTTTAATTCGGCGGGAACGGTAAAGACCATATGATGGTACTTAATCGGAAGCAGATCCTTCTCCCGGTCCAGAATCCACCGTTCGCGCTTGAGATGCTGGCATTTGGGGCAATGTCGGTTTCGACATGAATTGTAAGAAATTTTCATCTCGCCGCATTCGGAACAGGCGTCCACATGTCCGCCCATCTCCGCCGTGCGGCACAGGGAGAGTGCCCGGATGGTTCGCCTTTCATTTCTGTCCGGGCAAAGTTCTTCGAGGCCGCCGTCGGCCTGGAAGCTGCGAAGAATTTCGCCCAGGTCCAGAAGAATGTTCCTGTTCACCGGCTCATGCATGAACCTTCTCCGTAGTGAAAATGCGATCCAGTGGACTGCTACACTTTCTGAAGTCGTTTTCTGAAATGCCGAGATAAATACCGGTGGTCTTTGGACTGGAATGACCCAGAAGCATCTGAATGTAGGGGAGTGCGACCCCATCCTCAAGCATGTGAGTGGCAAAGCTGTGTCGCAAATTATGTATGCTCACATTTTTCATGATGCCAGCTCTTTTTACCGCTTTTGTAAAAACGCTCTCTGCGCTTCGGATGGTATATGCCTTACGTTTATTTTTGGGATTGAAGAATAGAAGGTCTTCAGGTCGATACTCCCGGTAATACTCGCGAAGATACTGTAGAGTTGTTTTCGCAAGAATGGTATAGCGGTCCTTTTTGCCTTTGCCCTCTTCCACACGGATCAGCATTCTCCGGCTATCGATATCTCTCACCCGAAGTCCGACCAGTTCGCTCACGCGCAGTCCGGCAGAGTAGGCGGTCATCAGAAGTGCCCGGTGCTTTATGTTTTGAGTGGATTCCAGCATCAGTTGAATCTCTTCTCTCGATAAAATAACCGGCCTGCGGACCGGAAGTCTCTGTTTTGCAATTGCGTTTCCAAAGCCTTCAATGTTAAGAATATTTCTATAGAAAAATAGAATGGCCGCCCGTGCAAGATTCACACTCGCCGCCCGATAGCCTCTCTCCTTTGTTACATATATCAGATAGTTTTCAATATCTTTTTCTGTCAGCCCCATAGGCGATCGGCCATAATGTTTGGTCATGGCCTTCATGATCCCGATGTATGTCTTCCGGGTCCGGGGGCTGTAGCCCCGCAATAACATCTCGTTTTCCATTTTATCGCGCAATGCACCCATGCCGTACACCTCCAATTAATTGCATGGGCGTATCCAGCATAAGCGATTGAAAAGTACAAGTAAATTTACACTATATTGCGCGACATAAGACTACCGCGAAGCGGTTTAGTTCAACGATATCGATTTTCTGAAGTTGGCGACCCGCAGGGGAGCCAATTTGTCGCAGCCCGTGCCCCACCGGCAACCCACATTCTCTCCCCAAATTGTTGCCGGGTTTTGGGGCCGGAGCGCAGCGGAGAGGGCAAGACCAAGCGCGGGTCCGAAGGAACCCGCAGCGCAGCTTGAAATCGGCAGTTATGTGCAGTGCCGTTATAGGTTAATGTAGT
>JBNLFC010000452.1:0-3051 GCA_050305335.1 Leptospirales bacterium | reverse complement strand
TGAAGATGCCATCAAACCCTTCCAACCCTCCTCCCTTCTGGTGAAAAAGTATTACGGTGATTCCCCTGGTCCGGGTTTCGCACGGAGCCAACGGAGAACTCGGAGGCAAACCCTACAACATACCACCAATTTCCCCTGCTTTTTGCGGAAATAAAATATGACCAGCTTATTATGACCATAGGTGAATCAGATGAAAATATCCGCCGCTGAATTCAAAGCAAAATGCCTTGGCCTCATGGATCATGTGAAAGATTACCATGAGGAAGTAGTAATCACAAAACATGGGAAACCGGTCGCCAAATTGGTACCCGTCACTCCGGTTCAAGAAAAGAAGCTTTTTGGCTTTATGAGCAACAGTCTCACTATCAATGGGGACATTACAGCTCCTCTTGATGTTGAATGGGATGCAGTCAATGAGAAGTAAAAATGCTCATTCTTGATACCCACATCTGGATCTGGCTTCTTAGCGGAGAAAAAAGGCTCGAAAAAATAGGTTTTCTGCCCCAGATTAAGAAGGCTGCTATTAAATCAGAAGTCTCTATTTCAGCGATTACGTTATGGGAAGCTGCAATGTTGATTCAAAGAGGGCGAATCACAATCTCTGAAAATACAGGTGAATGGTTTGATGAAGCTCTATCAGCTCCCGGTATTTCAATAATACCCCTCTCCGCAGATGTCGCAGTGGAAAGCACAACACTACCAGGGAATTTTCATGGTGATCCTGCGGATCAAATCATCGTAGCAACCGCGCGCTTGCATGAAGCAACGCTGGCCACAGTTGATCAGAAAATCTTAGATTACGGCTCATCTGGATTTCTTAAAGTGCTTTCTAAGCCCAAAAGGTAGGTGGCGTCCTGGCTAACCTTCGGGCCCCCTCAAACGTACCTGCCCTTCATGGTTCAGTACGGTATGAACTAATCCTCCCCATCATCCCAATCCTGTAGCCCCTTCTGTTTCCTCTGCGGTTCTCTGCATGCTCCGCAGTTGGTCCTATCCCGTACCACAATATCCACTTGTCGTTCAGAGCCTCAAATTTCAAGCTGCCCATATGGAAGAAATGGCAATCATAGAGACACAGCATGGGAAAATCGCCATTCGTTTTTTCCCTGATGTGGCACCAGAACATGTGAAAAGTTTCAAAAAGCTGGCTGCTGACGGATTTTACAATGGGACTACGTTTCACCGTGTAATTCCCGGATTCATGATTCAGGGCGGATGTCCCGAGTCGAAAGATCCTGCACGAAAAATGCAGCATGGTACTGGCGGTCCGGGCTATCAAATCAAGGCTGAGTTCTCATCGAAAAAGCATGCGCGCGGAATCGTCTCCGCTGCCCGTTCCCAGGACCCCAACAGTGCTGGATCTCAGTTCTTCATCTGTGTGGCCGACTCCCCCTGGCTGGATGGACAATATTCAGTCTTTGGCGAAGTGGTCGAAGGAATGGATGTAGCAGATAAGATCGTGTCCATGCCGCGGGATGGTCGCGATAACCCTACCGATCGGGTGGAAATGAAAGTCTACCTGGAAGAGCGTTGATTCTTTTTTTTAAAACACCTTGAAGTCTTTTTCTGACGCAGAATACACAGCTATATGTGACTCCGGCCTGGAGCAGGTCTGCGCAGAAGAACTTCAGTCCCTTGGCGCCCAACGTGGGGTCGCAGGTAAACGCTCTGTTCATTTTCAGGGCGATCTTGCGGTCTTCTATCGCATCAATTTTTTCTCTCGTATTGCATCGCGCATTTTGAAGCCCCTGGCCCGGTTTTCCATTGGAAATGGCGAGCAGCTTTATCGAATGGCGCTCAACATACCCTTTGAGCGATATTTTTCCGAAAAACAGAGCTTTTCCATTCATAGTTCGGTCCGATCCAGGCTCTTTTCTCACAGCGGATATCCGGTGTTGAAATTGAAGGATGCGATTGTGGATCGTTTTCGTGAAAAGACAGGAGGGCGTCCTGATGTGAACAGGGAAAATCCCGATTGTCCTCTCCATCTTCATATAGACCAGGATCAATGCGTCGTATCTCTGGATGCCCACGGTATTTCTCTGCAGCGGAGGCATTATCGTAAAGGGACCGGAGGCGAGGCGCCCTTAAGTGAAGCACTGGCAGCCGGTTTAATCTCGCTGAGCGGATGGGACAGAACGAGCGTTCTGGTAGATCCCATGTGTGGATCAGGTACGATTGCCATAGAAGCAGCAATGATGCTCACAGAGCGAGCCCCGGCTTTGCTACGAAGGCATTTTCCTTTTCTAAACTGGCGAAATGCTGACCCTGGCCTCTGGAGTGAGCTGAAAGAGAATTCGCAGAAGGGAATCAAAAGCTGTTTGGGGAGCTCATCTCCCATTATTTTTGCATCGGACATCTCTGATTCTATGGTGAAATTGGCCCGTGAAAATGCCAGGCGAGCAGGCGTGGAGGATTGTATCGTGTTTGAAGTCAGACCATTTCAGGAACTTGTGGCGCCTGCGGATTCCGGCTATCTGCTCTTTAACCCGCCTTACGGAGAGCGTCTTGCTCTAGAAGAGGTAAAATCTTTTTACAAAGAGATAGGAGATGTGCTCAAAAAGAATTGGTCAGGATTTCACGCTTCCATGATTGCGTTGCATGGCGAATCGGTATCTTCTGTTGGACTGAGAGCCACGCGTCGAATCCCTGTGCGAAATGGAAATCTGGATTGCAGGTTATTGCAATATGAACTCTACAGCGGCAGTAGAGAAAAGCGGCAATAGTGAAAATCAGGAAATCATACAATGTATTGAATGTCGATATAATCCTTATTGAGTTTTACGCTTTTATTCAAATTTGTCAGATATTCTTTTTCCACGTTGTCGGGTTTGCCCTGATTGTGCAGCTCTATATGTACGGCTCTGTTCCTGCCATTTTCCTTTGCTATGTATAGAGCAAAGTCGCATAGATTGATGGTCTGTTCCAGATCTAAAAAGTCCGGATCTTCCGGGTTCATAGGCATTTTTGAACATCCAACAGAGCAAGTTTTATAGATTGTCTCGGTATCGGAAATCCGGATAGGCATATTTCGTATGCAATTCAGTATTT
>JBNLFC010000451.1:0-3061 GCA_050305335.1 Leptospirales bacterium | reverse complement strand
ATAGCGATTACCTCGCTGAGGTTGTAGGCCACAAATGCGGCGGCCTCGGTTCCGTCCATTGTAACAATCTCTCTTTGCATTTTCTCCCTCTCTATCTATGTTCGAACGATTGATTTTTGCGCGCCTCCGGGCGCAACTTATGATAATAGAGTCTTCAGACTCTCGGGAACCCTTCTGGGTTTCCCTTCCGTGTTGATCACAACATGGATTGTGTAGCCGGTTACCAGAGCTTCTCCGTTGCAATGGATCCTGTACCCGATCCGAACCCTGGAACCTTCCACCCACTCGACCCAACCATCGATTGTGATCAGATCATCATATTTTGCCGACCGGTGGTAATCGCAGAATGCTTCCGCCACCGGGAAGAGCAAACCCGACTCCTCTATCTCTACATAGGAGACGCCGGATTCACGAAATAACTCGTTACGCAAACGTTCGAAATAAACGAAGTAATTCGCATAATAAACGACACCCATTTTATCCGTGTCTGCATAAGGGACCCGGTATGGGAGCGATATAATTCTCTTTTCGGCTTGATCCTGTTCCATAGCACGGTTCCTGGAAGAGGCGATTTTGAACCCGCAAAGGTTCAAAACGGCTCAAGGATCAATCGGCTCTTCCTTTTAAGCGTTTGCAATTTTTCGGGCTTGCACCCTGAGTGGGAAGGCTTTTTTTACATGAAGGCCAAATTTGAATTGAAATTTCATTTTCATAATTCCCGTAACAACTTCCCATGTAAGTATGATTTTTTCCACCCTCCCTGCGGATGAATCGGGGAATACTGCTCCTCTCCATCCTCTGGTGGAGGAGTGGTTTCACAAACGCTATGGCTCGCCCACTGCCATTCAACTGGAGTCCTGGCAGAAGATCCTATCGGGAGATCATCTTCTGGTTTCAGCCCCTACCGGGAGTGGAAAAACCCTGGCCGCCTTTCTAATTGCAATTCAAAAGCTCATTCTCGCTCCATCTACTGGCCTCGAATTGCTCTACGTTTCTCCTCTCAAAGCTTTAAATTACGATGTACGAAGAAATCTCATATCACCCCTTCATGAGTTGCGTCAGCTTTTCCAGGAAAAAGGTTTACCCTTTCAGGATATCAGCGTGGGAGTTCGAAGCGGAGACACAGATCCGCTGGAACGACGTCGCCAGATAAAGCGGCCACCCCGGATTTTTATCACTACTCCTGAAAGCCTCAATCTCATGCTCACTGCTCCCGGCAGTCGCACTATTTTTCATAGTCTGAAAACCGTCATCGTTGATGAGATTCACTCGGTTCTGGACTCCCGCAGGGGTGCCCATCTCATGAGCGCCATTGAGAGATTGACTCTCGCTGCAGGAGAGTTCCAGCGCATTGGATTGAGTGCCACCATTCATCCCCTGGAAGTGGGTGCCCTTTTTCTCGGTGGATACCAGGTTGTCAAAGAGGCTATCATCCCGCGAAAGGTTGCCATTGTTCATGATGTTTCTCCACCCGGACTGCATCTGAGTGTAGAAGATCCTGCGGCGCTTCTGGAGAAAGCAGGCGCTGAAGAGAGTCGTACGGCCCTGGTGGATCGGGTCATTGCGGAGATTGAACAGCGACGTACTACTCTGGTCTTTGTTGCTTCCCGCCGCATGGCCGAAATCTTCTCCCGCCAGATCAATGATCGCTACGGTTCCAGCCTGGCATATCCTCACCACGGATCTCTGGCCAGGGATCTCCGACTGGAGCTGGAGGAGCGCTTGAAAGCCGGCCACATTCGCTGCCTTGTAGCTACATCCACTCTGGAGCTGGGTATTGATATTGGAAGCATTGACGGTGTTGTGCTTCTTTCGGCCCCCTCCACCATTGCTTCGACACTGCAACGAGCGGGTCGTTCCGGTCACGGTGTGGGACAAAAGTCAAGAGCTCTACTTCTTTCCCTTCACCCTCTGGACCTTTTCCAATCAGTGGCTACTATGCGCGCTATTGCGCAGGGAGAGCGAGAAGAAAGCCTTTTTTATGAGGCGCCTCTGGATGTGCTGGCCCAGGTGATCCTTTCTGTGGGAGTCGGCTCTGCCGTTGTATCCTCCACGGCTGAAGATGATGAGCTGCCTGCAGATGCTGGCGTTGACGAAGAGGCCTTATTTGATATACTGCGCGGGTGTTCCGTCTATCGCAATCTCTCTTACGACGCCTTTGAAGCTGTACTGGAAATGCTTGCGGGCCGTCTGGCTGGCCTTCGTGTTCATGCGCTACGACCCTTGATCCGTCGCAAGGGCGGGCGATATGTTTCGCTTCCTCACGTTCCATTGAGGCTCTACCGCGACGGTGGCACCATCCCGGATCGAGGATACTTTCCCATGCGTCTGGCAGATTCTGGCGCTCTTGTGGGAGAACTGGATGAGGAGTTTGTGTGGGAACGCAGGGTAGGGGAGATCATTCAGATGAGCGGAGTCCAATCCTGGAAGATTGTGCGAATGGATGGATCTGTGGTGGAGGTGGAGCCAGCCGGAAATCGAACTGGCCATATTCCCTTCTGGCGCGGGGGTGAATTTGATCGAAGTAGCACTTTGAATCGAAGCATGGAACAAATTCTGGATCTATGGAATTCCCTGATGACCTCACAGGAGTCCTTACGCCAGATCGCCAATGCCACTCCCGGGCAGCCCGGTATCAAGCAACTCGAAAAACAATTTTTGACATCACTGGATGTTCCGGCTCTCTTGCATTCGCCTGCTGGAGAGTCCCTGTGTGATTTTTTTCAACGTCAGTCGGCCATGACAGGAAAGCTCCCTTCACCAGGACAATGGATTGTAGAAGAGACCAGAGAGGTGGAGGGCGCCGAGAGGCCGTTGACTATACTTCACACTATGGCCGGTGGACAGATCCATCGACCCATCTCTTTTATTTTGAGGGAACTCCTTGCCGATCCTGAAGGCCTACCACCTGAGATTTACTACGATGATAATGCGATTTTGCTGGGATCCGTAGATGCAGCCTCTCTCATTTCTGCGTTAAGTGATATTTACGAGGACTCTGTTGAGTCCATGGTGGCCGATGAATTCCCGAAAACGCCCTTTTTCGCATCGCTTTTCCGCG
>JBNLFC010000450.1:0-3061 GCA_050305335.1 Leptospirales bacterium | reverse complement strand
TGCCCTATTGGAAAAGGGCAGAGAGGATTGATCGTAGCTCCACCTTTTACAGGTAACACTATGATCCTGCAAAACATCGCCAATAGTATTACGGAAAATCACCCTGATGTAATGCTGATTGTGCTTCTGATAGAGGCTACCTGGCAGAATTTCAGCCGCAAATGGATTCCGGGCGCGGTTTTCATTTTACTGCTTGCACTCATTGCGTGTAACGTAATAACGTTGGATCTTTTACACGAATCGGCCGCACTCTTTTCAGGAACAGTATTTGTTGATCGGTTTGCGTTGATCATGATGCTTTCGGCAACGCTTGCAGCCTTGATCGGGTCACACTTTGCTACTGCTCATATGCGGGAGAATCAGGCGTTAACCGGTGAGTTTTATGCACTGCTCTTATTCGCCCTTTCAGGAGCTTATGTATTGATTCTGGCTTCAGAAATGCTTACACTCTTTGTGGGGCTGGAGCTTCTTTCCATTTCCGTATATGCCATGGCAGGCTACTTTCGCATACGAGAAAATGCGGCCGAGGCTGCCATGAAGTACCTTCTACAGGGGATATTTGCCTCCGCTTTTCTATTTCTGGGCATTGCCCTGCTCTACGGAGCCACAGGAACCACCCAGCTGGATCGAATGAGCGAAGCCCTTGCCAAATCTTCCTCATCTCTTTTACCCTTGCTGGCGCTTCTTTTGCTTGTGGCGGGATTGGGATTCAAGGTGGCACTGGTGCCCTTCCATGGCTGGGCGGCAGATGTATACGACGGCGCCCCCGCGGCCATTACCGCATTTCTGGCAACCGGGGTAAAAGCAGCCGCCTTTGCAGCGTTCGCGCGTATCCTTCTGGCTATGTCACACACGTCGTTGCAGCTTATGCCTCTTTTCATTGCACTGGCCGTGCTTACCATGACTGTGGGGAATTTAAGCGCATTTATGCAACGTAGCGTGAAACGAATGCTTGCTTTCTCCAGTGTAGCTCATGCAGGCTATGTGATGGTCGCCTTTTCAGGTATAGGCAGTTCTCCATCGCAGGAGATCTACGGGGCCGTAGCACTCTATCTTTTCGCGTACACTCTCATGACCGGGGGACTCTTTGCTCTGATCTCCTGGTGGAGCGGAAGTCTGGATCTTTTGCACGACATTGAAGATTTTCGCGGTCTGGGCAGGCGTCACCCCTTTGTTGCCATTGTACTGGCCATACTTCTTTTCTCTCTCACAGGACTACCACCTACCGCTGGATTCTTTGGAAAGTATGCTGTGATACGGCTGGCTGTTTCCGGTGGTTTCTACTGGCTGGCGGTTATTGTTGTTTTGAATAGTTTCCTCTCCGCCTATTACTATCTGCGGGTGGTGGTTTATTCTTTTATGGAGTCGTCTGACGATAAAGAGAGGCTGGCGAAACGAAGTGAGTTTTCGGTCAGTTCGCTGACGTTGCTGGGGATAGCCGGGTTATTAACGCTGGTTGCCGGTTTTTTTATGGCGTGGTTCTACTGACCGCAGAGGGAACAGAGAACGCGGAAGTGCGATCCGCAGATTGCACCGATGAACGTAGATTCTGCACGATTTATCCAGGACAAATCGTGTGATTGAAAGGCTTTCATAGTGATCATTCAAACCAGACGAGCATGGCGCACCTGATAGCGACGCATGGATTGCGAAGCGGTGGCAACCCTGGCACAGGAGATGACGGAGTCGCCACTCAGGTGCGACCATGACTCGTCGTACGGAAAAAATGTGTTCGATTATAAATCGAAAACTGAACACAGCAAAGGAAGATAGTGATATCGGTATTCTGGTAACTTTTGCCGCCGGGAGCATTTCTTTTGATCATTACATGGACCTGAAGTTGTTCCTCGAAAATCTTTTCCAGAGAAAAGTCGATCTTGTTATTGAAGAGGATATTAGACAACAGCTGAAAGAATCGATCCTGAGTAGCGTAGTTTATGCCGCGTAACCACGACATTTATCTTGAGGATATTGAGATAGCGCTCAATGAGATTCTGGAAAAAAATATTGGGAACAAATCTGGAAGTATGATGGCTTTCAAACCTGGCGGTTAGCTAATGAGGTCCTAAAAAAATGCTTCTTTTTCCCCTGGAAATGCTGCTATCTTGTGATTTCAAGGATTCCAGTGGGGTGAATTTGCCCTTTTTTGTTCCAACCTGTTTCAAAAACCAGGTATTCCTGAGCAAACCGCGGAAATCTGAAATACGAGATAAGACTTCGGTTCCCCCATGGTGAATATCAGGAATGAATTTGCAAATTTCTGGGACCTCGATCCTATGACATGAATCCTGTCCATCAGGCTCAGAATCTTTTTTGATCAAAAAGGCACATGCGAAGAAGAGAGTATCAGGATATTGCGGAGTACAGAGAAGCGGTGAGGCTACTCTATGCCAATGCCAATTCCGGTATGATTGCCAGCTTTGTCAATTCCACCATCATCTTTGTTGTTCTTCTGGGGAAAATCCCGAACGTACATCTTGTATCCTGGTACATTGTAGGGCTGCTATTAAACAGTCGTTTTTTGATCAATGCTCGTTTCCGAAAAATCTATGAACAGCTGTCCGATGAGGAATACCGTATATGGGAAAGATATCATCTGATCGGTGTAATTCTTTCAGGTATTTACTGGGGTTCGGCCGGCCTCTTTTTGCTTGAGATACATGAATTAATTTATGGAATTCTAATCGCTTTTGTTCTTGCCGGGATGGTGGCCGGAGCAACTGTCATCATGTCCACACGCTGGCATACACTCCTTGGATTTCTTCTTCCCGCTTTTACTCCTATTACCATAAGCTATTTCATTGCAGGCCATCCGGTATCAGTTGCAATGGGAAGCATGATGATCCTTTTCGCGATCATCCTGGCCACCATTTCACGCAGATTGAACCTCTTTATCAAAGACTCGATTCGCATGAAAATCAATAACGCTCGTCTTACGGAAGACCTTCATGAAAAGAATCTTCAGGCCAAAATTACCGGTCATCATCTAGATGAATCCAGACAGCGGTTGAAGTTGCTTCTGGACACTATACCCATTCGCGTATTCTGGAAGGACCGGGAG
>JBNLFC010000449.1:0-3064 GCA_050305335.1 Leptospirales bacterium | reverse complement strand
CTGCCGGAGATCTCGCTCTTACCGGCCGACTTGCCGATGGAGCCGGGCGTTTTACTTTCAGTGATCTTCTGGTGCGCGAAAAAGAGAGCGCAACCGAACTGGCCGAGGGAATACGAAAGAATTTTCGTGAGGGGAGGTTGGCGGCAGATTCCCCGCGCATATTACGCAGTAAACTCCTTTTTCAAAAAGAGAGTTCGAACCAGCGTTCGGATACGCTGAAATCTACAGCTGGAAATCCCGAAGGCATTTCTGGCAAGCAGCGCAGGTCTGGTCGTATCTCACGTTTTCGTATGGGAAGGGACACCACATCTACTCTATCTCGTGAATTTCCAGGAAGATGGATAACGTTGATGGAAGAGAGCGGCCAGCTGGACCTTGTTACAGTCCGGGAGAGGGACCGTGAACGAGTTTTGATATTGCTAAACCGATATGGGGTTCTGTTTCGGGAGCTGCTGGCCAGGGAGCCTCTTTTTCAGTGGAGTAGTCTATTGCCTTCTTTACGTTCCATGGAGCTTTCGGGTGAAGTGGTGGCCGGCCATTTTTTTGATTCCATTCAGGGGCTCCAGTTCGCCTTACCCTCTTTTCTGGATAGCCTGAAAACCAATCCTTTGAATGCGTATTACCTGCTTCATTCCATGGACCCCGCATCTCTCTGCGGCCGTAGTCTGCCATTCTCCCGGGCTGTGCCTGCAGCGCGGCCGGGAAACCGTATGCTATTTCGCGGTGAACATCTTCTGGTTACTTTAAAACGGGATGGCAAAGACCTGGAGTTCTCCAGAACACTGGATGCAGAGGAACTGGAAAGCGTGTTAAAATTTCTTTTGAATCGTTACTGGAAGTTTTCCAGAGGCCATTGCAGAATCGAATCTGTCAACGGTCAACCTGTGCTTCAGTCTGACATGCAGAACCTTCTTCTGGCAAACGGTTTTCGACGTGATTACAACGCGCTGGCGTTGGAACCGCGTCAGGTGAACTTATGATAAAATCAACAGATGTATCCGGAAAAATATTGATAAAATAGCTTTCTCTCATTCTATTGACGTTGGTTTATTGATGACGGAGCTAAATGGCGGGCAGGGACGTTTTAGCGGGAGCATAGCATGACATCTGACAGGCAAAAGTGGATACCGGTAGGAGTCTCATCAATTGACCAGCAACACAGTGAGCTTTTTGCCATTATGGACCGGGCTCGTTCCAGTAGCGGTGATGATAGGGAAGAGTTCCAAAAATTGCTGGAATCTGTGGAGAAATATATTGTGCAGCATTTTTCCCACGAAGAGAAATATATGTTGAACTATAAGTATCCTGACCTTGCAGTGCATCGTGCAGCCCATGTTTCCTTCATGAAGGATTTTGCCGAGATCAAAGTGGACTTTCATCTGCATAAACGGGATGGGAAAATGGTGGAAAAATTGGATTACCTTCTCAATGATTGGTGGATTCACCATGTTGCACTCCTTGATAAAAAACTCGGGGATTTTCTGGTTGCAAAGAGCGTTATCACGTAGTACTGGAACTTTGCAAAACTGCCCCGGACCATGGACTCGCATAAGTCCCTTTTTTCTATTCCCAATAGGTCTACTTTTATTTTTTCTTCACATCTCCACGCATGAATTGCGTGCGGATCCCGCGGAAAAGTTAGATTACCCTTCTCTCAAGCGCACCGGATACTATGGAGGACGCTTTTCTGCATATTATGGGAACAGTGGCGCCTTCTATTATAATGGAAGTGTAATCAGTGACATCCAGAATGCAAATCGCGATGCCATTCCCCTCTGGAATAGCGTTGAAGACTTTCTGCTTGTCTATTATATCATGAGCAAGGCTAATCGTCCCGATGTCCAGGGGAAAACCGGAAGGGCTTTCTCTATTCAGTATGGCCTTAACGATTCTTTTGCACTTTCGTTGGATGTCGATGATCGCACATATGTGACTCGCGGAATTGCCACCAATTACATGCCCTATCTTTTAACCATGACAGTCATGAGGAATACCATTGCCTCCTCTCAGTATTATGATGTTGCACATCTTCTGAATATGTATTACCTGGGATTCAAAACAAATGAGGACATATTGCGTCTGGTAACTCTGGGAGGCTCACTGGAATATCACCCGTATAGCCGTCAGAATTTCGATCCCTTCTTCAATGCAGGAGTTGCCTGGGGTCGAGAATTTATGGGATATTCTGCGGCCTACCGAATGCATGCTGGAGTCGGAGTACGTTATTACTTTCTGAACCACTTTTTTCTTCGAAGTGAGCTCTCTTACCAGAGATATGAAATCCGCAGAACCAACGATGGTTATGGCATCAACCGCCCACCTGTTGATGGAAATCTTGACGAAGGCAGAATCGATCTTTCCGTGGGATTTTCTCTCCCCGAGTTTCATTTCTCCTGGCAATTGAAAGAAGACCCAAAAGATCTTGAAGAGGTTGTTACCGAGCTTAAGAAAGAACGCGAAGTAGAGCTTGTGCTGAAGGACAATCGGCTTACCGTGATTTTACCCAATGACGCTGTATTCCCCTCGGGATCCGATGAGATGGTTCTCAACGGTAAAAAAACCATTGCGCGAATCAGTGCAATCTTCAGGCGTACGCATCAAATTCATTTTACCGTTGAGGGGCATACCGACAATCAACCTGTAAAGGCTGGATCTCCTTACCGCTCTAACCAGGAACTTTCGGAAATTCGGGCGGAAAAAATTCGCCAGTTGATGGTGGAAAATGGAATTCTTGCAGAGCGATTGCATATTCGCGGATACGGTGATCGACAACCCAGGATATCCAATGGTACTGAAGCAGATCGTGCCGTGAACCGACGTATTGAGATAGTGGCGGATGAGGATGTCTCAAAGTATCCGGACTTGCTACCTTTGATTACTTCTGGAGTAGATGAAGATAAATAGTGAAATGCATAAGGGTGTTGCCTTTCTACGAATATTGATTCTTGCATCGCCGTTACTTTTAAACGATCTTTATATGATCTTCCTTTCTCCGGAAGCTCGCACGCTACGCCTGGTCCTGGACGTTGTATTCTATATTGTATTGCAATCTATAATCATCTAT
>JBNLFC010000448.1:0-3065 GCA_050305335.1 Leptospirales bacterium | reverse complement strand
CGTCTGGATGACGGAGGAACTCCTCCGACACTTAGAAAGGGACAATGGAATCCAGACCTGCGAGGCCGATTCATCCGCGGCAGGGATGATGTGGGAACCGGTACAGGAGGCAATGATCCCGATGGAGCTCGTACACTGGGTGATGTCCAGGTGGATGCGTTTCAAGGGCATTGGCACGCACTGGTAAATGCAGTGCCCTTTGTGTATTCTACTACTGATGTTTATACAGCAACATGGTACTCTCAAAATGAAAGCTTTGCTATTGCTTTCAATGAACGAAATATTTCAGTCGGGGGGCCTACCTCAGATGGCGCCTCTGGCAACCCACGTACTGCCACTGAAACCAGACCTGAAAATGTGGTGTTAACCTATTGCATGCGTAAAAATTGATTCGAGTGTGGCGGTGGCGCAAAAAAAGCCCCATCCCGCAAACGGAGCGGGGCTTTGATCTACTTACAATCTACTGAGTTCTCAACTCTTAGATGCTGGTAGAGTATCCAATGCTGAACCAGTAGAGGGTTCGTGGAAGTTTCTGACGGGGAGTATAGCTATATCCAGTCAGACCGGTTGAGCTAGAAACATACTGACTGGCAATACCGTTCACCAGTTCGTTCATGAGTCCATAGTTTTTAGAAGGATCAGCAACCATACCGTCTGTGGATGTGGAAGCTCCATCTATCCATGCAGGAACATAGTTGGGTGTTGTATCAGTGTCATACATTTTGGGATCGGGTCTGTAGACCACATTGGCTCCAATGCGCAGTCCATGAAAGGTGAAAGTAGCGTTGCCTGCCACATCCATCATGCCCTGGCGTTGGCTGGGAACACTGATTACGCCATAGCCAGCGCTTGCGCCCAGAGCCAGACTCGCATTTTCAGTGAACTCAAACTCGTGACCATAAGCCAGCTTGTAATATTGGTCGCTGCTTCTGAGATCATCATACATAGCCAGGCTCAGATCGCTGAGAAAAGGCAGTGAGTAGCTGAGATAGAGCTCAGTCTGGGCATGGGATCCTACCGATACAACGTTGGGCAGATAGTATGCAACCACACCCATATTTACTGTCCCCAGTTTACCAGAGGTAGTATAATTCAATGTGTAGTCCATCTCGTCCACACGCTTGGTTCCGTTGGTCTCTTTATAAAATCCTGGCGCTCCTGCAGAGTTCCCCAGAAAGTTATAAACACTTACGACACCGGGAGTACCGGTGGTTCCTGGTCCATTGGTATATGCAGTGGCTACAGCAGTGTAGAGAGCCACTAAATCAGTAGCCGCAGTCGGGCTGATTCCTGTTGCAGAGATGATTGGGGTAATCAAACTGCCAGCAATAAGAGGGTTGCTGGAAGCTGTGAGAAGGTTATCTCCACCAGGATTGTACTGTAGCCGATGATCAGCATCTTTGTCATTTCGACCTACCATGGTCATAGATCCCCAGATATTGAGCGATAGGCCCTCCAGGGGAGTATTGATGGTAACACTGGGCTGCAGAGCCGGTGCTACGTTCATGCCTGTATATTTTTTTCCTTTTTGATCAAAATAGGACTGGTTTACGTCATATCCACGCCACACATAGTTGGAGACCACATCTACTGCTAGATCAGCTCCCCATCCTGATGCTGCTGGAGCTGGGTCTGTTGCAGGGGCTGGATCTTCGGCGAAAACGGGAACCGCTATAATCAGAGAGATCAGTCCCATCCACATTGAGATTCGCTTTTTCATAGTTACCTCTTTGGGTTAGTTTTCTTATACTAAAGCAATATCCGTACCATCCATAAGCCAGATGCCTCTGGATTGAGAGATTCTATTGCATAGACGTGCTTTTTTCAGTAAAGAAAGCGGCAGAATGCTCCCAATGCTATATTTTAAGGCCATTTATACATTGACAATACCATAGAATTATGCAATAATACGTATTCAAATTAGTTAGTATACGGTATACGTGTGTTTGAAATCTGGAAGACAATTCTGAAAGCTTTAAAAGTATCTATATTGCCTATTTTGCAGGCTGTTTCCAGAGAAAAAGGGTTTGAATCAGCTCCCAATATTAAGCAAATTGATCAATTAACACACAACCCTTGCTTGCCTTTTGCTCAAAGGATTACCCGGTGAGCAAAAAAGAGTTGGGGCTGCAGAAAGGGAAAATGCTATTCCAAATCCGGGCGCCTGGCATATTGAAAGAAAGTTTGTCCAGGTTCTTCCCGATAAGAGTAATACGTTTAATATATAGCGAGATCGGGCTCCAAATAGAGGGAACATAAGGATATGTCTGACAACCAGGATAGGGATTTACAGAAAATTACGGATAGTTTAAAAATTCAGGGTGCACTTCGCAACCATCTGATCGGGAAAAATCTCTATATTAAAGGAGTCTCTCCATCACCTGACGTTAAGCTGGTAGGTTTTTCTAATTTTGCCCGAAATGAAATCATGATCGACTCCGGGACTTTCACCCTGGATGGACAGCAATTTCCTCTGATCACCCTTTTTCGAATTCTCGGCAGGTATGTGGAGATCACATGTCACTTTGTTCGGGTCGACCCTTCCTCCCGGTATCCTGTATACCTTGTGGAGTCCATGGCAATCGCCAGCAAGCAACGAGCCCATATAAGGATTCCAGTTTTTAGCGATGAGGTTTATATCACCAACTTCAGGACCAGCAAGCACTCCATAGAAGCGACCATGTACAATATCCCTACTTCTGTAAAAGTGAACTTCAGTATTTTTGAGCAGGAACTGAAAAATAGGGCTGACTTCGTAAAAGTGGATGTATTCGGGAAAAGAGATCCGCGCTTTGATGAGGTAAAAAAACAAAAAAAACCTCTGCTTTTGAAAGATACTCATGCGCCCAGTTCCTACCAGGCATCATCCACCGAGTTCATCAACTATGCAAAAGTGCTCGGTATAGAAATGTCGGAAAAAATCGAAGAGTATAGAAAAAACAAAGTCGTCTCAGAGCTTGTATATCCAATTATCTACAAGACACTGGATGATGATGATGTACCGCTGGGCTATGTGCAACTTCAGAGCAGAACGCGTTATTTCGACGATCTTACCATGCAGGATA
>JBNLFC010000447.1:0-3073 GCA_050305335.1 Leptospirales bacterium | reverse complement strand
GGCAACCGAAATGCCAATTTCTACGGGAAGGTCACCATGTCAAGAAATTGAGGGTCAGCCATCTTAAAAATGGGTCTGGAAAGAAAACTCACTTCTTTCTTGCTTTTGATCCGGATCGAGATGTTACTCTAAGTATGAGTTGTAAGGAAAGTGAAATCATTGAGTTGTTTCAAAGTAGACCCGCCATAGCGCTGGTGGGCGCCACGGAAAACAGCCAGAAATTCGGTTCCATTATTTATAGAAATCTTGTAAACCGGGACTATACAGTGATTCCCATCAATCCTGGAAGAAGCATATTGTATGAACGGACCTGCTTTCCAGATTTGAGTGAGGCTGCTACAGTTCACAAAATCGCACTCGTCGTCTTTGTAGTGCCGCCACGGATCACACTGAAGGGAGTTCAAGAGGCGGAAAAACTGGGTTTGAATCACATCTGGATCCAGCCCGGAGCGGGTGATGGTGAAGTGGAAGCTTACCTGAAAAAGAATGGTTTTTGCTATTTAATGAATCACTGCGTCATGCATTATTAACAGAGGTAAACTTTCTCTCAAACAGCTTTTTCCATTGATCTATGAATAGATCGGGAGCCATAAAAGGGAAACCCTCTTTCACCACAGAGGTCATTTCAATACCCTCCAGACCGCATGGTACAATATGCTCGAAGGTAGAGAGAGTGTTTTTTACATTCAATGCAATGCCAAAGCTGGAAAAACTAGAATTCAGCATAATTCCTATAGAAGCGATTTTTTTTTCGGAATTCGTAAAAAGACCGGGCGCCTCCCTCCGGGAGTGGAGCGTTATGCCCCATATGTTTTCAATGGCCTGTGATGTTATTTCCAGAACCAGGTGCACAAAATCCCCGGGCTTAACATCACGTCTTTTTAAATCTATGTGAGGATAAATGATCCATTGTCCTGGCTCATGAGCTGTGTAACTTCCACCCCGGGGAATCTCATTATATTCAACGCCCAGGGCAGAGAGCCGCTCTACGTCCTTTAGAAGATGCCTCCTGTCTCGCTGGAGTCCGGCGGTAATTGTGGGCGGGTGTTCGCACAGAAGCACACATTCAAAGCGCTCCTTGCGAAGGATTTCCTGCAGTCGCAGGTAGTCGGAAACTCTAAAGCCATTGCCGACCATCATCATGGAGGAGAAAAAAGAGACCATTTTCAGTCCATTTCCCGACCGAATCGTCCACCATGATCCATAAGAGATCCTCTCACTACATGATTTCCAAATTTAGTTCTTAATTCATCCATAACAATATCAATCTTTTCGCCGTGGCTGTCCCTGGACTCTTCCGGATCGGTAAAAAGAGAAAACTGTTCGCCAGGTGCGTCAGAATCGCTCTTTGCACTTAAATTAGAAACTCCCATCCCGATCAATCTTACTTTTTTTCCTTTTCGATCAAACCTGTCATAAAGAGTATTCACAGCTTCACGAATCCGGGACGTCTCATCCGTTAACTTTTTTAGAGTAATGCTTCTTGTGTAGGTCTCGAATCCCTCCAATCGAATCTTTAAACTAATAGTACGGCCTGTTATTTTTTCTCTTCGCATATTTTCCGCAACATCTACGATCAAAGCATAGAGTGTCTCCTGCAGGAGATTTTCATCATCCGTATCCACCGGGAAAGTCCTCTCCTCGGAGATAGATTTTCGCCCCATCATGGGCTCTACGCTTCGCTCATCCACGCCGCCCGCCAGCAGGTGGAAGTGCTCCCCCATTTTACCGAATTCCCGTTCCAGTCTAACCGGAGAACATCGATAAACATCGCCGATGGTAGCAAGGCCCATTGCCCGCAGTCGAGGAGCACTCTTTTTACCAGCCCCCCACAATCTCTCCACAGGCAGAGGATCAAGAAATTCTCGCTCCTTGCCTGCCGGTATGTAGAGAAAACCATCTGGCTTGCTATAGTCCGATGCTACTTTGGCAATGAATTTGTTAGAGGCAATGCCAACACTGACTCTCAGTTTTCGCTCTTCATAAACCTCTTTTTTCAAGCGCAAACCCATGGCCTCATAACTCCCAAAAAGCGAAAGATTTCCCGTACAATCCATAAACGCCTCATCAATGGAGAGAGGCTCCACCAGAGGGGAATAGCGAAAAAAGATCTCCATGATTTTTTTAGATTCCTGTACATACCTGCGCATATCAGGAGGGAGAAAAATAGCATTGGGGCAACGGCGATATGCTTGCGAAATAGCCATCGCGGAATGGACACCATATTTTCTCGCTTCGTAATTGGCCGTAGAGACGACCCCTCTTCCGGATCCACTCCGGGGGTCTGCACCTATGATGATGGGTTTTCCCTGATATTCGGGATGATCGCGCTCCTCGATTGCTGCGTAGAACGCATCCATATCCGCATGGAGGATCACTTTTTCCTGGATTGCGGGCTGATTATCTGATTTCATGGGAATGGTTTTACAATATCTTTGTGGGAATTCCTTCGCTTAAAAGAGTTCTGCTCAAATCAAACGCAATCCTTCTTCTCCCTGGCCCGGAAGAGGCTGTTTCTACGCGAAGGAGGTTCTTTTGTGCAAGCCTTTTTAAAAGATACAGATCTTTCAACACTCCCCTGGAGTGTGTGATTAAAACCAAATTGATCCCGTAATTCAGAGCGGTAACCAGAATTTTTCGCGTAACACCCAATCTCTCTTCAATCACAGGATATGGCTCGCCGCCAGATCCAACCACCAGTAATCTCTTCTCATTTTTGCCATAAACCTGATGAAGCAATGCAGGAATATTATGATATACCTTCAGTAGCTTTTCGCAAGACCCATTACCGACTCTGTATGGATCGCAGAAGAGCAAATCGCTGGAAGAACCATTTTTCGTATAAAACGGACCAACAGCCGCTACCAGCTGAAATCGCTCCAGTGCAGAAGGAAGACTCTCGGTGCCTTCAGCCTCCTCGTCCACAACGGAAGACCTGTAAAACCTCTTTCCATTTGCCCCGACGCCAGGGAGTGCATGAGAGGAGGGCCGATTTCTTTTTTCTTGCTGGAAGATCACATTTACATAATCGTCACCGGCGTGTGTTTAGTAAACATATTTTTAGGATAATAAT
>JBNLFC010000446.1:0-3087 GCA_050305335.1 Leptospirales bacterium | reverse complement strand
CTCTTCGATCGAAGAAACGATAGCCGCCCACCACTTGAACGGGAATGCCACGGGTGCGTAGCTCCGACTCAAAGGCTCTGGACTGGAAATTGGCACGAAAGAGTATTGCAAACTCGCCGGGATTTCTTTTCTGTTTTACTATGCGTTTTTGAATTTCGTCGGCAATGAGCTTTGCTTCTTGTTCCTCATCTTCGGAGAGCATTCCTTTTATGGGAACGCCAGGACCGAGAGTGGCCTTCAGGCGTTTGGTCACTCGATCCTGGTTCTGGACGATCACAGCGTTGGCAGCCTCCAGGATCGTCTCCGTGGAGCGATAGTTGAACTCAAGACGTACGATTTTTGCTTCGGGATAATCCCGCTGGAATCCCATGATGATGTTCACATCACCGCCTCGCCAGCCGTAAATGGACTGATCGTCGTCACCCACAACACAAACGTTGTGTTCGTCGCCAACCAGCATGCGCAAAAACTCATACTGAGTCCGATTGGTATCTTGAAACTCGTCCACCAGGTAGTAGCGATGACGTTTGCGGTAATTGTTTAGAACTTCCGGCTCCGCACGGAACACTTCTTG
Source organism: Leptospirales bacterium (assembly GCA_050305335.1). Taxonomy (GTDB): domain Bacteria; phylum Spirochaetota; class Leptospiria; order Leptospirales; family Leptonemataceae; genus JBNLFC01. Next base: position 2,513 of record JBNLFC010000446.1, on the reverse strand, counting down.
AGGAAGGAGAATCAAATCGTCAAAATCAACACCATTGACCATGACGAGAGCTTTTCTATACCGCTGGTAAATCTCTTTGAATACATTCGGTGGTATGGCCACCCCTCTGGACTCAGCAAATTGGTCCGGTTCCAGTCCGGAGTTTTTGCAGAGAGAGACCAGAAACGGTGTTCCGTCATCTTTTACAGCGGTAGGATCCATCTTCAACGACCGGTAAATATCGGCATAGATGTTCATTGTGTCGTCGGGAGTGAGGATGGAGAAGGGGTGGCGGTAGCCTTTGATGTGATGAATCTCTTTCTGTAAAATTCTATTGCCCAACGAGTGAAACGTGGATACCACCATCCCCCGCAGATCTTTGCGATCCATCATCTTGCGCAGGCGCTCTTTCATCTCCCGTGCACTTCGGTTGGTGAATGTCACTGCTACAATCTGGGAGGGTGCAATGCCACTCTGGACCATATGCCGGATTCGATGGGTAATCACCCTTGTTTTTCCGCTCCCCGCACCGGCAAAGATCAAAAGCGGTCCGTAGATAGCGCCCACTGCATCCGCCTGTTCCCGATTGAGACCTCCGCTGGTCTTTGCATCCTTCTGTGGCCTTTTTTTCTGGCTCATCGCTCTTGATCCGTCTGGAGACATAAGCCGGCAGGGGGGATGTGAGTCAATTCATTCCATAAAGAACCTGTCCAGCCCTCTCTTGAAAAGATGGCTCTCCCGCTGCTGGAGTATCGTTTACTCCAGACCCCTTGACTGCTCCCCTGCGGAGTGGTAGTCTTCTTGTCCGGAACTGAAAATGGAGGTTTTTATGAAAGCATTTATAAAATGGTCCGGTTTGCAAGCGTACACACCGGCAGTGTTGCTTCTGGTTTATCTTGTCGGTGCCTGTGCTACGGTGCAGAATCCTCCCATTGCCGGCCCGTCGGATCCACATTTATCTAAGCTCGATGGATTTTTTCAAACTGAACTGGAAGAGCATTCTATCCAGGGCATGGCTGCCCTGATTGTTGAAGATGGAAAGACTGTACTGAAAAAAGGGTACGGATACGCAGATCCGGATCACTCGCGTGTAGTTGCACCGGATACCATCCTTGCGACAGGATCAGTGGCGAAAATATTTACCGGCATTGCCGTTATGCAGCTGGTGGAAGAGGGAAAGATCGATCTGAATTCCTCTCCTTCTAAATACCTGAAGGAACTTCGTCTGCAGGAGCCTCCCTCCACAGCTCAACTTACCGTTCTCACCATGTTGACTCACCATTCTGGCTTGCCTTCGGATTATATGAAGGACTTCACAAGTGGATCGATTCCTCCGCCTCCAGGCGCTGTTAGAGCTAGCGATTTGCCGCGTCTGTTGCAGCATGAATCTCTTTCCCATGAGCCTGGAATGGTTTTAAGTTATTCCAATTTAAGTTATTCGCTACTCGGCTTGATTGTGGAGAAGGTGAGCGGACAGAAGCTGAGTGATTATATGCGTCAGCGAATATTCGCTCCTCTGCAAATGGGGCACACCTACATGTCTCCATCGTCTGAAATTCGTGGAATCATGGCCAGAGGGAAAATGGCAGATGGCAGTGTAGTTTCTCTTCCATACGTGCGGGATGAAGCCGCAGGGATGGTCGTTACCACCATGGATGATATGGAGCAGTTCTTACATTGCCTTATAAATGGCGGAGAGCCTATTCTAAAAAAAGCCACTCTTGAGCGTATGTTGCGTCAACAAAATCTGAACGTTTTCTACGACGGGGCCGCGGCAATCGGTTTAACTTTTTTTATATTCCATCCCTTTCATGATTCTGCCCAATACTTTGGCCATATGGGCGATATAGGTCCGTTCCATGGGGTGCTTCTTTTTTCTCAGGAAATGAAAAACGGCATAGTGCTTCTATCACTGGACGGAGGGAGCGGAGGCTCTATGGCGCTAGTTGGTATGGGTCGAAGTGCTCTTGCAATTTCTGCTGAAAATCAAGGTTATTCGCTTTATAATTTCCGGGAGCCTGTCCGATCTGAGCACACACCCCGGGAAGACCTCTCTTTCGCGGGCGACTATGCATCTTCCATGGGCATTCTGCGCCTGGAAGCAAGTGGAGATAATCTCTATGCACGGTTTCTGGATAACCCTCTCAAACTGGTTCCATACAAAGATGGTAGTTACGGGATTGAGGTGGATCTCTTTCATCTGGTATCTTTTTCTCTGGATGCCCTGCGTCCCATACGACTCAAGCTGGCGAGAAAGGCTGAGCAAAAGGCAATCTTTATGGAGATGGAGGGATTTGCTGTGGGAGCCGCCACTCCTGTTGAGAAAGGAGAGACCCCGGAGGAGTGGTTGGCCTTGAGTGGACATTATCTGCCTGCAGAAAAGGAGCCCCTTTCTTTTTATCGAGATGTGACTCTTGAGCAGGACCTTGCGGCAGGAGTATTCATGATGCGCGTGAGGCTGGCAAAATCGCTGGGTATGGACCAAACAATAAGCTTTCCTCTTCGAATGATCTCCAGTAAAAAGGCTGCGACCC
>JBNLFC010000445.1:0-3103 GCA_050305335.1 Leptospirales bacterium | reverse complement strand
TCTCCCTGTCCCACGGTGCTGTGGCCACAAGTGGGGATTACGAGCGCTATTCCCTCATCCAGGGCAGGAAATTCAGCCATATCCTCAACCCAAAAACCGGCTGGCCATCGGACTCCGGCGTAGAATCAGCAACAGTCATCGGCACAGAGTGTAGCGTGGCCGATGCACTTGCCACTGCCCTGATCGTTCTTCCTCCAGAAGAGGGTTTAGAGATATTGAAACGATTCCCGGGATACGACGCACTGCTTCTGGTGAGAGAGAAAGGCGGCTGGAAAGAGATCGCATCGCCCGGGATGAGCAAACACCGCAAACATAGTGGAAATAATCACATGCTTCTGACTGACCAAAGATAATGAGTCATACTTACATATAAACGTCCACAAAAAAGAAATTCTAGAAAAGGTTTGCTATACTGAACTTGTTTATGACAGAATAAACAGGAAGCTCGATATTCAGCTTTCAAAGAACCAGGTGGAAGTTTCGTATAGCGAACCTTTGTGAACTATTGATGGAGTGCCTTTTCACCCTTTCTGGAATAGTCGATGGAAATCCCCAGCACTCTGGCAGCTTCCTGAGGAGCATGAAAGCCTGTGGAGTTTTCTGCTTCCACAAAATCGAAGAGAAACTGTGCCTTTCTCTGGTAACTCCGCGCTTCGGTTAGAGCAGCGGGTGATACGGCTGAAACTTGAGCTTTCCGAATCTCCCGTATCAAATCGATCAACGCGTCAAAGGCCACGTTGCGCAGTTGTCGGTGATTGTCCTGAATGGTGTTCACTCGATTCTTCAACTGATCATCGGTCCACGGATGGCAGGTTCCGCATGCGGCCCTCACATTCAGATAGGGGCTACGCACATGATGGTCGCTGACTTTTCGATTCCCTTCCCGCTGGAATGGCATATGACAATCTGCACACGCCACGCCGGATCGGCTATGGATTCCCTGGGAATACATTTCAAATTCAGGGTGCTGTGCCTTCAATACAGGAGCTTTGCTCTCTTTGTGTATCCAGTCCTGGAAGTTGATCCTGTCATAGTAGGCGAGAATCTGGTCAGCTTTTAGACCCTCGTTCCATGGGAAGGTCAATGTTTTTTCTTTCCCTTTAAAATAATATTCCACGTGACACTGGGCACATACATAGGTGCGCATTTCCGCTCGCGTCGCGTCACGGTTTACATCGTAATCTCTAACTCCTTTTTTTGCATTTATAACTTTCAATCCCTCCATCAGAGCAGGACGGGTAATGCGAAGTGACAGATCGGAGGGAGAGTGACAATCAATGCAAGCAACCGGATGACGCACCAGAATTTTCACCTCATCATACTTCATGGAGTTCAGCTTATGAAATCCGGCAACGATATCTCCTTTGCCCAGTTTCTTCATGGCGGTATAGGTGGAAGCGTGGCAGTTGATGCAGGTGCCGGGTTGTCCGACCTTCTGTCGCAATGTATAGATCTGGTCTTGCAGCATATAAGCATGTCCCCGCTCTTCTCGAAAGTCTATGGAAAATGCATAACCCGCCCACATGGTAACCAGACGCGGATCCTCCACCAATCTGGATTGGGACACCACCGTGCGTGGATCGTCGGAGGTAGGAGTGCGGGGCATAGCCTCACTGCCTCCGTACCGAGTGCGGATCATATCGGTCGTTTTTTTGTAACTCTCATACTGAATAGGGAAGTTTTTTCCCCAGATTGCAGGATCCTCCGTCTCATCTGTGAGCTCCACCACTGCAAAATAGGTATGACGCGACTCCTCTTTCCGTGTGGCGATGGAAACCAGCAAGAAGGAGATCAGCACACCGACAGACAAACCGAAAAAAAGCGTTATCAACATCCCTGGTTTCAAATGTTTTGGATCATTGTAATAGTTTATGATTTGCAAAAAGATCGATCTCATACCTGTTCTCCTCGAAAAAACTGACTCCCGGACCACTCAAATATCCCCCTCAGTGCCCGGCGTTCCTGTGACAGGCAAGGCAATGGAGGGCCCGATTCCCGTCTGCCTTCGGGAATAGAGGAAAGATTGCGCCATGGCACTTCACACAGGCCGACTCAGCGATTTGATGATTTTTCGCACCAATATGAATTGGTTCCTCATAGTCACCGGTGGTAAATGACCATGAGTGGTGCACCCCATTCTTAATTTTTGCAAAGTATTTACCTACCACCCCCGGAGGAGTATGACAGTCGTTGCATTGGGCAGCTGATCGATGGGATCCTGCTACCCACCCCCGATATTGTTCCCCCATAATATGACAGTTGATACAACTTTCGCTTCGGTCGGATAGGTAGGAGTATCCACGAGCGTAAATAAATGCGAAAAGCCCGGGTCCTGATATAACCCCTATCAGAAAAGGAACTAACACCAACGGATTGAAAATCACTTTCATATTTCCATTTCCTGAAAAGAAAGGAATTCCGGGCGTCTGGCCCGGAAGATTCGTGAAAAGTATTGGACGCGAAAATCCTGGGCATGACTCGTCTGACTTGAAGCATTATGGCGTTTCAAGCAGATGAGCTTTTCCTGATACCGAACCACTGCGGTGCCATTTTGAAATATCAGCAGAGCAGGCCACGATAGTTTACAGACTGGCCGGAGCAAATTCCCACGAAAAACTGATTGCGCTTTCTTTTTTTTATCTGCTGCTTTTTCACCTCCTGTACATTTCTTTCTCTGGATTTTTACACTGGTAAGGAGTATTTGTATAGCGAAGGAACATCACTGCAGTATAAAAAAAATCGTCTATTGCTACATGTGATTCTGATAGGTCATTAGAGTGGGAGTCGCTTACGAAATCCATTAATACTAAATAATAGGGAATTATATCATGGATCGAAGAAAATATATACGATTTAATCCGGAAGTTATGGAAGTCGCAATCATTGTTTTCGAGGATGGCAAAGTCAAAGAATATGATGATTCAACCTTTCAGATGGAAGGGGATATTGCGGCCCTGATCATGGATGAGTCTTACAGCGGTTGCAATCTGGTCGCCATCAATCATAGAAATGATCCTTCATTATTTTCTGTTGATGAGTGGTATATGCCGTATTACCTCAGGCATTTTGCAGATGTTGCCAACAGTGTTGTTGACAGCGGTGA
>JBNLFC010000444.1:0-3110 GCA_050305335.1 Leptospirales bacterium | reverse complement strand
GCTGGCTTTCAAGGCTTTTAAAGAAGACGCCGTCCAAAAGGTAAAAGGGCAGGCGCGGGGTCAACCTCCGGCTCGCGGCTCCTGACCCAGAACCCAGTTATAGATCCATTCAGGTTCACAATCACCTGATCCAGCACACGTAAGCAGGTATCCATATCTGCCGCTGGAATATTTTTTTCAATATCAACAACAAGCTCGCGAATAATGGGGAAGATTCGCTCATAAGAGAAGCGACCTTTGCGGGTTAACGTAAGTCTATGTTCCCGTCGGCTTCGAGGTGACGGTCTCGTCTCTACCAATCCTGAAGATACCAGGCTGTCAATCTGGCGGGGAATGGTGGTTTTTTGATTCCCGGTGAATCGGCCAACTCTGTCTGGTTTATATCATCGAAAGCTCCCACCCTGGCATTTTTATGTTTCTTTTGCTGGGAAGACGTATGTCAAGTCTGGTAAGGGGATGTCTAAAAGAGGTCGGGGAACGACAAAGATTCCAGTCGTAGGCATTTACAATAGAACTTCAGGTATAGTAATTGCGACTAAAATGCAACAGAACAGCCATACCGCCGGAATCGAACAACGTTTCGAAACAGGAACTTGTGAAGAATGCTTTTGTCTACAGCTAGAAACGAATGATGGAGATTGCCAGGCAGAAGTCTCTCTTACAACGAGAACAGATGCAGTATCAATTAACGGGGCTGGTTGTTAAGGCCATGGTGGACTATTGGAAATTATCCATTTATGAGTAAAATCTTGCAACGTCTCAAATTCTTTTAAACAATACAAGGGAGTTAAAAAGAATTACCGAACAAAAGGTACGTCTGGGTCTTTCTGAACCCTTTGAAAGAAATCAGTGGAATGCTCTGTTGAATGCTGCCGAGATTCAGGTGCAAAGAAACGAACTCAACCGTGATAGCCAGAGAAGCGAACTTCTCAGAACTTTGAATCTGAATCCTTCCATAGAGCTTACGGGTGTTACACAACTGATCACAGCCTTTCCCACGGATGTGAATCAGAAAACCGATCTGGAGTATGCATTGGAACATCGACCCGATCTAAAAATTGTGAAAAAGCAACTTGAGCTGGCCAAACTGGCAGAAGAGATGGCGGAGAATAATCTTCTTCCAACAGTGAGAATCGGAGGGAAATATTCCAGCCGTGGGCAGGGACGTTATCCAGGCAACTATGGTTCCATTGTGGGAACTCAATATCCAGAAGCCGGGGTAGAGTTCTCTGTTAGATATCCTCTATGGGATGAGGGAGCGAAAGTGGATGTTCGCAATGCCCGCATCAGTATGCATCAACTAAAACTCCAGAAAGAGGAGATCCATCGTCAGGTGGGCGATGACATTGCGCTGGGCTATAAACAGATGAAAGTAGCCTTTGAGAGTTACCAGAAAGCCAGGTCCTCTTTAAGAGAGACGGAGGCTTTTTATAGAGGACTCTTGCGAGGGTATCGCAATGGCCGTTTTGCTGCAGTTGCCGTGAAAAACGTTCTGGATGGGCTGGTACAGGCTCGTCAGGGAGTATCGGCTGCCGCCATTCAGTACAACATAGTAATGATTCGATACGATATGGTGAGAAACCAGATTTTTAAGAAAAGCAATATTGATATTGATGAAGTAATTTCACGCATGGAAAATCATATTCAATGATTCTAATCAGTGAGGCTCCCCTTCGGGAAAGTTGAACTTAGGTTGCAAAAGTCAACCAGTGGTCGCAAAATGACTGAAGCGGGGGAGGGGGTCATCAATGCTTTTTTTCTGACCGATTGCCCCGATGGCTGGGTTATTGCAGACGGAACCAATGGCACACCTGACCTCAGGGGGCGATTCATCAGGGGATTGGACGATAGAGCTGTCGGGGCCGGGGGGATAGATCCAGCGGGACCGCGTACAATTGGTGGAGAACAAATGGATGCGTTCCAGGGGCATAAGCATATGCTCTACTGGAGAATATATACCGATGCATCCCTTACGGGATCAGGCGCAAGGCATCTGCTGGATAATGTTGGAGGTGCAGGATTCAATAGTCCTGATCCCATTGGCAGTGCTAATACGGACAGTGGATACGGAACTCCCAGGACAGACATTGAGACAAGACCCAGGAATGTGGCACTGATCTACTGCATGCGTAAGAATTGAGATGAAGGCTTAAGAGTACAAATAGAGCCAGAAGATTGTGATTGACCTCCATTGGCTGTGTGCCAACCAATAAGCAGCTGTTTTTAAGGCTATCTTAAACATGGCTGCTACAAGTTTTTTTTTAGAAGGAAATTTCATGTCACTCATTCGTCCTTTCGCAGGTCTTCGGCCAGCGCCCGGTCGTGCCGCCGACGTTGCTGCCCCACCCTATGATGTTCTCAACAGTAACGAGGCGCGTGTCCGCGCTCAGGGAAAACCCTGGAGTTTTCTGCATATATCCAAACCAGAGATTGACCTCCCGGAAGGAACCGATCCTTACGATGCAACCGTTTATGCAAAGGGAAAAGAGAACTTCAACCGAATCATTATGGAAGGCGTTCTTAAAAAAGATACTCAATCCTGTTACTATCTCTATCGCCTGGTTATGGGGGATCATCAGCCAATCGGTCTGGTAGCCGCAGCGTCTGTGCCGGATTATGACACCAACCGCATTCGCAAGCATGAATTCACTCGCCCGGATAAAGAAGATGACCGGGTGCGACAGGTGGATACTCTCAATGCCCAGACCGGCCCGGTCTTTCTCACCTATCGCCACAATGCCACCATGGATGCTCTGGAAGAAAGAATCACAGCCAGTACACCGGAATTTGATATCACTGCGGACGATGGTGTACGTCACGCTATCTGGCCGGTCCGCAACCCGGCGGATATCCAGATCATCACCGCAACCTTTGATACAATGCCTTCCATATATATTGCAGACGGTCACCACCGCTCTGCTGCAGCCTCCCGTGTCGCAGCCATGCGCAAGGCGGCTAACCCGGGTCACACAGGAGAGGAGTCCTACAACTATTTCCTTTCAGTGATTTTTCCAGATGATCAGATGATGATTCTGGACTACAATCGTGTGATTGTCGATCTAAATGGTCTCGGCAAGGAAGCACTGTTGCAAAGAGTAGGCGAGCGTTTT
>JBNLFC010000443.1:0-3142 GCA_050305335.1 Leptospirales bacterium | reverse complement strand
CCATCACTGACGAGGGATTGAATCAACTACCCCGCAATTCCAACCTGGAAGTTTTGAGCCTTAGCGGAACGGATATAACAGATTCGGGTTTATCCGACGTAGCCAATGTGGAAACGCTGAAAGTGTTGAGCCTGGAAAACACATCTATTACAGACAGCGGTTTGAGCAAGCTGGATGATCTTTCAGATCTGAAAAGCATTTATCTTGAAGGGACCAAAGTGACCCAGGAGGGGATGGCGGCTTTGCAAGAAAAGTTACCGGAGCTTAAGATCCATCACCCTCAATATAAGAAAGTGGAAAAGGATAAGTAGAAGTCTCCCATTCCTCTCTTTTCGCTCTGGAAATGCAGATTCATCAAAGTGAAATTACCATCACAGCGCCGGGGCGGGGTTTCTATCTCATTACATCGAAAGTGGAAAAGGCTCTGTCCGGGCTGAGCATTGGTGCTGGCCTGTTGAATCTTTTTCTTCAGCATACATCGGCGTCTCTTACGATCAACGAAAATGCGGATCCCGATGTACGGGGGGATCTGGAACGCTATTTTCGCAACCAGGTTCCCGACGGTGCCGACTACTTTTCCCATACTCTGGAAGGGGCAGATGATATGAGCGCCCACATTAAAAGTAGCATTCTGGGTAGCTCTCTTCAGGTTCCTGTTCGAGGTGGTAGACTGGCTCTTGGTACATGGCAGGGTATTTATCTGTGCGAGCATCGCAGTGCGCCAGCTCCCCGTCGCATACTCCTTACCATCCTTGGAGAATGAAGCGACCCTGGGCTTCCGGGGCCGTTATGAGCGAATTCTGGCCAGGCTCAATTCGCGTAACCGTTTTGCTTTCATTGCAGTGAAAGATACAGTAACCAGCGTCATCATACCTCCGAAAATCACGGAGGGGACAAGCCCCATCCACTTAGCAGTTACGCCAGATTCAAAAGCCCCGATCTCGTTGGAACTGCCGATGAACATGGTGTTCACGGCCGCCACTCTTCCGCGCATGGAGTCAGGAGTAAGGGATTGCACTACTGTGAATCGTATGACGACGCTGACGTTATCTAGAGCCCCACTGAGTGCCAGTAAAAAGAGAGAGAAATAGAGATTGGATGAGAGAGCAAAAAGAACCATGCATGCACCGTAACCGGCGACGCTATAGAGTAAAATCCATCCGGTTCGGCCCATGGGAGGACGATGGGCCAGAAAAAGTGCCATAAATACTGCACCTACCGCGGGTGCAGACCGGAGCATTCCCAGGCCATCCGGCCCTGTGTGGAGCACCTCTTTCGCAAAAATAGGTAGAAGAGCCACAGCTCCTCCAAAAAGCACTGCAAAGAGATCCAGGGAAATTGCACCCAGAATCACCTGATTGGAAAAGACAAAGCGTAGCCCCTCCTGAAGGCTTTTCCAGATGGGTTCTTCATGCTTGTGGCTCTCTGGAATGGATAGCTCTTTTATAAAGATATATAAAAATGCTGAGCAACTTATAAAGATTGCCTCCACACTGTAAGCGATTGCATCGCTGGACAGAGCGTATATAAATCCGCCCAGTGCTGGCCCGCTGACCGATGCCAGTTGCCACCCCGCGCTATTCCATGCGGCACCGTTGGCATAGCGGTGTTCGGGAAGGATTTGAGCCATAAACGCGACAAAAGCCGGTGCAAGAATTCCGCGGATCAGTCCCGTGAGAAATATCACTCCGTACAGTGAAACGAGAAGCAGCGGACTTTTTTTTGCAAACGAGGAGAGCAAAAAAAGTAAAACCGATCCACCGGTAAGTGCTCCCAGACCTGCCAGAATGATCGGTTTGCGACGATGGCGGTCAGCCATATGTCCTGCAAAAAGCGCCACGGAAAGCGCTGGAATCACTTCCGCCAGTCCAGTAAGACCCAGCGCCAGAGGATCCTGCGTGAGTTTGTAAATCTGCCAGGCTACTACAACGCCCTGCATCTGCATGCCCATGGTGAAGAGGATGCGAGCGACAAGAAAGAGACGGAAATTTCCAAGGCGTAAAGCCCCGTATGGGTCATGGTTGGAGTTCGTACTCACTGTAACCAGAACCGGAGAAGGTGTCTATACGGGCCATTCAATTATAGGCACAATCAGGCAAATATGCGAAGTGCAGGAGCACTTGAAAGGATTTGACCGGAAGGCTTCCTCAACACGCTTCTGTATTATGGCAGATTACTCTGGAAGTTCCTTTTTTCGTGTAACCGGTGGCATTCCCCTGAACGGGAAGATCCGACCCCAGGGAAATAAAAATGAGGCACTACCGCTTCTGGCAGCATCCCTTCTGACATCGGAGCCGGTGATCCTCAGGAATATGCCACCCATTGAAGATGTACAGCTCATGACTGATATTCTCAATGCTCTGGGTGCAAACGTAGAGGAGGTGGATAAAGGTGATCCCACGGCTCTTCGTATCGAGGCAAAAGAGGCGCTTTCATCTGATCTCCCTGCAGATCTTACCGGTGCGTTACGCGGCTCTGTAACTCTGGCAGGCCCCATACTGGCCAGAACTGGAAAGGTTTTTGTGCCCCGCCCGGGAGGAGACCGCATTGGCCGGCGCAGGCTGGATACTCATGTGCAAGCGTTGCAGGCTCTGGGAGCCAGGGTAAAAGTTTTTCCCGACGGATTTGAGCTAACTGCCGATAGACTGCAGGGAACCGACATACTCCTGGAGGAGGCATCGGTCACTGCTACGGAAAACGCGCTGTGCGCTGCTTCTCTTGCTCAGGGAGAGACCATTATTCGTCATGCGGCCTCCGAGCCCCATGTCCAGAAACTTTGCCACATGCTCAACTCCATGGGCGGGAAAATCGAAGGCATTGGAAGCAACGTTCTGAGAATTCAGGGTGTTTCATCTCTCCATGGCACAGACCACACAGTCAGTGCCGACTATCTTGAAGTAGGCTCTTTTGTATCACTGGCGGCGGTGACTGGCGGGGAGATTCTCATCGAGGGTGTGAATTTTCAAGATCTTGAGATGATTCGACTTATTTTTTCAAGGCTTGGAATCGAAACGCGGGCAACGAACAATGATCTTCTGGTGCCGGCGGACCAATCGCTGGAGATCGTATCGGATCTGGGCGGTGCTATTCCAAAGATCGACGACTCCCCCTGGCCTGGTTTTCCTGCGGATATGACCTCCGT
>JBNLFC010000442.1:0-3151 GCA_050305335.1 Leptospirales bacterium | reverse complement strand
GTGAACCCATCTAGCTGGAGGAAACTTTACCCTGCCAACATCCAGTATAGCCAGTCTTCCGCCGGGTTTGAGGACACGCATCATCTCCTGGAGCACGCCAGGGCGATCCTGGACATTACGAAGTCCAAAACCGATGGTTATCCCATCCACAGATTCACTCTCCAGCATGGAGAGGTTCATAACATCACCTTCTATCACCTCGATTCGGGAACCCACATCGGCATCGTTACCTGCCAATCTCTCACGAAAGACCCGGAGCATCTCGCTGCTGAAGTCAATGGCTTTGACTCTACCGCCTTCGGGAAGCATACGAGCCGCCTGAATGGCGAGGTCTCCAGTACCGCAACAGAGATCTACCAGAACCCCCTTTTCTAGAGCTGTGACCCCCGTAGCTTCTATAGTTTTCCGTTTCCATTGTCGGTGAAACCGAAACGTGATTGCATCGTTAAATTGATCATAATTGGAAGCAATTGCGTTGAAATTTTCGCGGACATAGTCAGGTTTCTCTTCCCGCGTGGGGAGCGTATAGCCCCCTGTGGACGAGTTTCGTGTGGGGGTCTCTATTTTTTTCATTTCTTGTTTCACCGCTCTTTTATAGAATTGTAATCCGGAGGGCTCCTGATAAAATGTCACCGGAAGCCGGGCTCCTCTTTTGTGATTGAGTCCATGGCCTTTTTTGCGAAAAAGCCGTAGCCGTGGAGGGATTTTTCAGCGACAGGATGGATAGAACTGTTTTCATAATGACTCTACAACCCCATTTTCAAATCTGGGAGAGATCGCTCCTCTATCAGTCACTTTTGGGGGGAGTCCGATAACAGTGTAAAGGCCTTTTTAAAAATCAAACGAAACACAGGAGATGAGCCGCCCATCATGGCGATCCGTGCACAGAAATATCGGGAGATAGTAGAATCCTACCTGGAAGTACTGGACTACCAGGCAGCTTCGGAGTTGACCCAGGCCATGGAGGCCAGGGGCGACTTCAAATACAAAGGGATTTTCCGGCTTTTCAACTCCATTCTGGACTGGACCTCCAAATTCTCCGCCAACGGAATCCTGCCCACCAAAGAGCAATTGAGCCGTGACAATGACATGGAAATTGACCGGGTCCGCTACTATCTGGATGAACTGATGGGAAAATCCCCATCCCAGCGGATGATTGTAGCCATGCCGGCCGTAGATTTTGTGGGCGGACCCAGATCGGAACTGATTCGATTTGTAGTTTATTGTCGCCCTGAAAAAAAAGATGGCATTACCGCCATGAAATACTACCAGGCCTATCAGGAAAAAAACCTGAAGGCCGTATCCCGCTGGCTGGCATCAAGACCGGTTCGCTCGGGTTCGGAATACGCAGATCTTATCTACGAACGCATTGAGCAGGGCCGTCTTCCCGATACGCAAGATGGAGCCGATATTGCACGTAACTTTTATTCGGAACTGGATACCGCACCGGAAAAAAAGAGAAATACCTATACACTCTTTGCGCGGCCGATCATTCAAAAGTTGATTGAAAGTCGCGAGTTGCTTTATCTCACTACTCGAGAAGGTTCTTCCATACCATATAAGGCCATCTTTGTTAACCAGATGGAACAGTTGCAGATTCGCTTCAGGGTACTTGCAGAGTACTTCCTGTCCAATATAAATCCATCGGGTGGTAGCAACGATCCCACTCCGGAAGTCATCAGACCCATGGTGGAAAAGCTGGTTTCCGGCGGGCTTGCTTCGCTTCAAGCAGGTTACCAGCAAACAGTACTGGAGCTACTCCTTTTAATCCCGACCATCTCCAGACTTCAGGCCGAAAACGAAGAGAAGGCTCGCCAGCAAGAGATGGAAAACCTGATGTCCGACCTGGCGAAAAAGTCAGGGATTGTCGATGTCACCAGAATGAAGTTCCCCAACGAAGGCGTAAAAAATTCCATTCTGCATTCAGCTCAAATATATTATACCGAGTTCCCCATCAATGGAAGGCTGGGAGAGTACATTTTACACACACAGGCCGTAAGCTCAGCTATCAAGTCAGCTTCAGACCGTCTGGAAAAAACAGGGGATGATACAGAGGTAATGATTCTCTCCTCAATGGGCATTGAAAAACAACTGGAGGGAGAAAAGCTAATTTTTTTTCAAGAGCTGGAACAGAGGTCCCTTTTCAATCGATTGCCCTGGTTCATAAAAGTATGGCGTGCCATACTCGGACGTAATGCACTTCGGCCGGAAGAGGCCATTCGCATTAAGATGGAACAGTCGAGAAGTCTGGATGAGGAAAAACTCAGGATTCGCACATCAGAAGCACGCAAGGCGCAGAAACGCCTTGTCAGTGAACGAATGAAGGAGGGCAAGGCAGCGGTCCAGCAAACCTCTCCGGGTGGTAGCGAGTCGCGCGGAGCTGCTCAGTCATCCTCTTACTCCGGGGATGAGGGTGATGGAGCCGGGGATGAGGATTCTTCCAGTGGAGGTCTTACAGAGAAATCGGAAGAATCCTTGAAGGCCGAAGAGACGTTGAAAAAGATCGTAACGGAACTGGACAAAGCCTGGGACGAAAAGTTGTTCCCCGGTCGCGACCTTTTACTGGCAAAATTCCCTGAATTCACCGAAGATTCGCTCATCTTTTTCTTAAAGAAATATGGTAGAAAAGAGATTCTTTCTTTCCGCATCAGCCATGACAAACCCGAATACAAATGGCCCATCCTTGTAACTCGACGCTACATCAAAGTCAACGGAAAGAAACTTCTCTCAAAAGCTATGGCCGACGCAGACGAACAGAGAAGTGCCATGATGCCCAATCAGGAAAAGTTTGATATTGCAACATCTCTTGAAGACTTCCTCAATCGTGTTCTGTCACGTATGTAGGCCTTCGTTTATCACTGCCGGTTTTAAAGGCCGGGCGTCGGGCTGCTCCAGGCTCAGGCTTTTGCCCTCATCCAATCCTTCCTCTATCGTTGTACGTAATGTCTCCTCTCTTCTGATCACCTCCGTAGGTGATTCGGTTCTTCCCGGACCCTTTTACCTTAACAATATTTTGTTAGCTTTTGACATTGTTCAAAGTCTTCTTTTTGTTCATCGCTTTACCACTGACAATTGGTGCTCTATCAAATTTGACCCATTTGGTTTGTATGTGAAGGATCTTACAAACCGGAACGTGATCGTCAGGTCGAAT
>JBNLFC010000441.1:0-3156 GCA_050305335.1 Leptospirales bacterium | reverse complement strand
TTTTCCTTCGCTTCTTTGATTTGCAGTATTCGCCGCAGAGCCCGACCCTGCGGACTTTCACTGCTGGAAAGGCCGCAGGGTCGGGCTCGATTGCTGCCTGCCTTCGGCAGGCTTGCTGATCCCTGGCGGGGTGTAATCGGTTTCTGTTTTGGTACGCTGCTTTTTGCAGGGGCTCTTCTGACCTTTTTTACATTTTGCTCCAGGTTTTCCCTGGTTTTTGCGGTTGGTTTGGTTTGTTTTCGACCCCACTTTGTATATGAAAAAACAACATCGCGAGACCCATATTCCAGGCCCCTATTACGGCCGCTCGACTCTACTCATACCGGTGGAGTATTGCGACCGCTACATTCGCAACAAAAGAATCGGCCGGATTGGTATTACCTACTTTGTTCGCCAGCTTTTGAATGATCCAGAGCGGGATTATAAACTGAGTTTCTTGAAATCCAGGAAGTGGAAGAAGCAGTATCAAGCAGAGGGACAGGGTTTGGCCCGGGTAAATTTTTACCCTCATGAGGATGATTGGGCTCGGTTGTCTTTGTTGTCGAATGCGACGGGTTTTTCCCGATGTTATATTTTTGTCTACCTGATGCTATTGCATTTTGGAATCATTCGTCTGGATGATGGAGGAACTCATCCGACACTCAGGCAAGCGAAATGGAATCCGATAACATTATGTTCAATAAAACTTGACTCACGCTTCAGAAAACTCACACGAATACTACAAACATAAAAACAACCCCCGGCATCCCCTCAAGTACCCGCTCCTCACAAGCAATCTACTTGCAGATCACGTACCGAGTTGTATAGACATCGCCAAAACCCACGTTCAATTGGTGGATCGCATCCCGGAAGGCCTTCCTTTCACTGACAAGATCACTCGGTGAAGCTATGAACACAGATATCTTCTTTTTCATCGAAATTCGCTTCTCGTCTCCCTGAATTTGCGGGCGAATATAGTCGCTCTGGCACCCGATAAATGGAACCGCACAACCTTGCTTCTGTCAATTTCTTAATTCATTCGCTATTTACAGTGACATAGAGCTTACAGAACAGTTACGCGGCATTCATCTGGGCATGGGAGCGTGCCCTTCATAGGAGGGCCCATGGTAGGGTTGGTAATGGTCATACGGAAAGGAGGGGGTCATAAACAGTATGCGTCCATATACCATTAGGGTCACAACCAGTAGAACACCGAGGAATGGCTCAATTCTCGCATCTTCGTCCCGTTCGCTCATCAGGATCAATGCCGGCACCATAAGTGTAAACATGCGGGATATGTTTTCGTATACTCCCCAGAAATAGTAGTGGTCTGCCATTAAAACACTGATGGAAACCAGAATCAGGCCCAGTCCCCAGGGCCAGATGCGAAGCGAAGTAGGTTTTTTCCATATCAAAGCAAAAAGAGCAGACGGTATAAATAAGACAAGAATCCATCGAGCCGTTAACTTTAAAATAACCCCGTTGATATACTGGCCCTGATGATAGGCGTCAACAAAAGCCTTTATAGATTCCCGGGAAAGCCCATAGAGGCCACTCATTGGAGTCAGAAAAACCTGTAGCTTCCCGGCCGGCACAATCCCGT
The DNA here is from genome assembly GCA_050305335.1 of Leptospirales bacterium. GTDB lineage: Bacteria > Spirochaetota > Leptospiria > Leptospirales > Leptonemataceae > JBNLFC01. The sequence continues at coordinate 1,574 of JBNLFC010000441.1, read as the reverse complement.
GAACACCGGTGAGATAAATTTGCCATAGTAACGCAGGGACAAGGATGGCCAGCATATACAACGCAATACGCACATCGCGTTTGACCACAGCATGCAGTCCAATGGGGAAAAGAAGAAACAGCGCTGACTCCTTGGTCAAGACCGCCAGGGAAAACCAGAAGATGGCCAACAGCGAATCTTTCGTTGAGACCCCCTCAGCATTTCTGATTCGCAGGAAATTACGGTATCCGATAATGATCAAAGACGCCACAATACCGTCACTGACCAGCAATAAAGTGGATTGCAGCAAAAAGGGAGATAAAATGTAAAAGAGAATCAGATAGCGTCGCTTTCTCGCCAGAATGGATTTTAAAGAGAAGATTGCCCCCACGCCCAGGCCAAGTTGCAGAAGGATCATCCCCAGAACGGTAGCCCGGGATCCCAGAATGGAAAAGGGTGCAGCCAGAAGCGGATAACCAATTCTAGGAGCGCGGTACGCTTTGCTGAAACCAGCAGGCCACTCTCCGGGAGAAAAAAGAGTTCTTGCATAGTAATAGAATATCTGGCCGTCATATCCGTTGCCACCGTTCGCCTCATTGCCAACAAAACGTATAGCGCCCGATGGAGTCCATTTCTCATTCTGTACCACATAGTAATGACCAAAATGAACCAGCGCAGAAGGGTCAAACTCATAACGTGCAACAACAGCCAATCCCGCGGAGAGGGTGAAAAAGAGATACATTGCAACAAATGCGCCGACCGGCCATAGGCTCAGGGAATTCTTTATAATGCGCAATCGTTGCAATAGTAAAGAAAGCATAGTATTTTTTCACTCTCCTTCAAAGCGATGAGGCCATGTGATGTGCGGTGGAATTCCTTTGGATTTCACCATCTCCAGACCGAACCGGATCCCCTGCATCAACACCTTCCTATTAAAAGAGGAGTTGGAAAACAGATACGTGATGGGGATTTCCGTGGCACTCATTCCCGATCGAACACACATAGCCAGGGCCTCCATGTGAAAGTCGAACATGCGAGACTTCAACTTTGAATAGGCAATGAGCCTGGAAGCTCGGTGAGAATAGCGTCGAAAACCGCTGGTAGTATCTCTAATCTCAGGCCCTGGAATATCCAGAAAGGATCTGCTGAGGGCATAGTTCATTACCATGGCCGCAGATTTCGAAACGACCCTGCGGTAAGCAGGAACCCCCTCCACTGTTTTCCTGCTTCCGATTACAACATCCCAGTGATGATCGGCTTTTATAAATTCCGGCAGGGCATCAGGATCATGGGAAAGACCCGCATCCATAGTGATGATCCATTCATAACCATGTTCCACGCCGAAGTGGAGACCATCCTGCAGACCACCGGGAATGTGTGTCGCTTTTTCGTGAGTGATCACATTGAGATGATGGGGGTGGCGCCCTGCATGGCACTCCTCTCGAATTCTTTGCAGGATTCCGGGAGTTGCGTCCCGGCTGCCGTCGTCAGTCACTGAAACGTCCGAGTGTTTCAGTGTACGGGTGACCACTTCATAAATGGTTTCGGCCTCATTGTGAGCCGGTATAACGGTCAGAATATTGCTTTTTTTCATG
>JBNLFC010000440.1:0-3177 GCA_050305335.1 Leptospirales bacterium | reverse complement strand
AATTCCCGATCCACAATGGTGTACCACCAGGTCATATCGGTCGAGGTGATCGGCATAAGAGATAAAGCCATAACGATGCAAATTGCCCTCAACTTCGTATAGATCGGAGTCCCGATTGCCGCAGGAGAAATGAAAGACGATTTGAGGAAGCTTTCTGGCCGTCCTCTGCAGCTGCCGCCACACCTTCTCTTTAAAAAAAACAAGATGGGTTCCGAAGGTAATCAGAACATGGAGCCGGGCAGAAACAAAAAGGGGAGTTCGATTCTTCGCAGGCGGAGTGTAGAGGATGGGTCCGGTGAGTATAAAATGGTCGGGACAGTTCCTGTTAAACTCCAGTTCCTCCATTCCAAGAGCGAATATCCCGCGGGGCGAATAGATCTGTTCCTGTCCATCTCTATTGTACGGAGAGTTCAGATCCAGTCCTGTCAGCTGGTTCCGGAATAGAAAAAAAATAAAGTGCTTAAAGCAACGAATCAGGAATTTGTGCCACCCATCCCGTAGCCGGCCCGCAGGACCCCTTGCGGGCCAGACTCCTCCCATATAGGCATGGGGGCCGGAGGGACACTCGTAAGCACAAGGTGACGGAAGGCTGGTATACCAGCGAATCCCCCTTTTCTCCGCCGCCAGTCCCGCTACCGGTAGAGTGAAATCGACAATGACGACATGTGGCTTCTCCGTTTCATAGATCTGCTCTATTTCGGTTTGCATTCGGGAAAGCAAAGCAACATTACCTTTGAACTGACGGTACAGGTGAAAGGGATTGTTTTTCACTCGCACAGGGGGATTCGCAATGGCCTGGATCTCCCTTTCCTTGTCCTTCAATAGAAAGATCCCTTTGAGTTCCGCTCCCGCCACGGAATCACGGACACCGGGAGTGCTCACTATTTTTACGTCAGAGCTAAGCCTTAAAGATCGTCCCAGTCCCAGCAGAGGGTGGAGATGTCCGCTGAAAGGCGGCGCAATCAACAGTACTTTCTTTTTATTACCGACCACCGCTACTCTCTTCGCCTTGAAAATCGATCCGCTGGAGAAAATCCGTAAGCAAATCCATCAGCTGGAAGTTTTCCAGATAATCCATATGACCACAGGCAATGGTACAGTCCACCGGAATGTCCCAGAGAGCTGCGATGCGATCATGATTGCCACGGATCACAAAAAGATCCCCACAGCGTGGAACGCTTCTGGCAACCGCTCCGTAGGCAAAGATGCTGACCTTTTGCAAAATCCAATCAGGTAGTTGGAGGTTAATAAACAGCTCGAGCCCGCAGCTACCTACCAGAAGCACTACGCGGTCCACATGGAGGAACTCATCCGTAAAAGCTGCGGAATAGTCGAGAGCGTAGTCGGGTTTTCGCGAACGGAAGTATTGCCAGGCATTGTTCAGACTGGCTCTCAAAAGGCCTACGGGTCTGTAAACCTCCGGGTCTTCCACATGGGGCAGGCGATAAGGAAAATTGCGATACAGTTTGCACTCTTCCGGGAAAGGAATCCGCCGCAGGAAACTAGTCTGGAGGGAGCTCAGGGCAATGCTTGCAGGATTGCTCTGGCCAGTCAGAAAAGCGATGCGAAGATTCATAAGCTCGGGCAAATAACTCAGGCCCGGCCTCCGGGATGTACATTGCAAAATCGATCATTGGCAAAGACTCTGTAGTGTCGCCTGCGCCATAAAATGCGGTTCCATAGCAGGGCATGGAATAGATGCACGGGCTGCAAGATCTCGGACACGAAAGAGAGAATTCCATGGTGGTGAAATCTACCGGCAAGTCTCAACTGCAAAAATAGGATCATACACATTCGCAACACCAGAACGATACCCGCAACGAATCCGGTATACATGGAAAACTCAATCAGACTGAAGAGGAGAGCCGCAATGAATAAAAATGGACCCAACCCCTGCAGTAAAAAGATCATAACATTCATACTGAGCGATTGGTTTTTTAAAAGAAGCAGGGCGAAGACATACCAGCGATGCATCTGGAGCATATAGTGTCCAGCTCCCCGAAGGCTGGTCTGGATGTACTGCACATAAGGAAGCTGCAGCTGGGGCAAATGCAAATCTTTTACAGCCCGGGATACGGCCAGATCATCTGCCAGATACTGGAGAAGGGGCTGAAAATTCTCAAGACGATCAATGGTAGAACTTTTGATGGAATAACACATACCATTTATGGTTACAGGTTGCATAAACGATGCCAGGGGAAGATAGGTCATGGCCGAGTTGTTATTGACGAACTGGGCAAGCAGACACGAAGAGATCCTGCCATCGTGGAGATAACAGGGCAAACCGCTCACCAGCCCGAACTCTTCTAAGCCGCCTATAAGAAAATGTGCTGTTCCCCGGGGAAGAAAGGTATCGTCATCCAGCACAATTACACTGTCATGCCCGATGTATTCTCTGGCGTAGTGAAGCTTGTAAAGCTTGGGGTTTGTATTCTCGGGACAGGGAGGGACCACGCATATCTGAATATTGCTCTGTGGATATTTGCTTTGCAATAAGTCTGTAATGCGATGCGCTCCCTGATCTTCCTGGTCCAGGAGCCACAAAAAACTAGCCTCCGGGTGTTCGCAAACATTGCGTTCCAGTATTGCGGCCAGGGCTGGATCTCCGGCCATAATGGGTTGCATGATAGTGAAGGCGCGACCCTCGGGACAGCACAGATGCCCATATCGCTTACGAAAAAATCTTAAATAGTAAAGAACCAAAAAGAATTTTGCAAATTGTATGGTAAGGTAGGCGGCCGCCAGACCCATAGAGAGGGCGAGATAGAGGCTCATAAGAAAAATTCCTTTCTTTGCCAGGCAATGAACTTCGCCACACCATCCTCCACAGTGATCCTGGGAGTACCCATGGCCTCTATCATCTTTCCCACTTGAAAGGTTTTGGATAGACTGAAGACTTGAACGCCGAAGCGGGTTACAGGAGGTTCCGACGGGATATGCAACGTCTTATAGACTCCTTCTAGAAGGGTGGCTACCACCAGAGCCTTTTTGTAAGAAATTTTCCGGGTCGGTCGAGGAAGATTCAGACGGTGGAAAATATCCAACAGAAAAGACTGAATAGGCACAGGCTCGTTATTGGTGAGATTAAAATCTCCTTTTATCCCGGGATCAGTGGCGGCATGGTATATATAATCAAGAAGGTTGTCTATATATATTAAATCGCCCATGGCCGGAGGA
>JBNLFC010000439.1:0-3183 GCA_050305335.1 Leptospirales bacterium | reverse complement strand
ACTATCGTCGGCAGGTTTGTAAAATGGGGCTTCACCCACTTCATCATCCGATATAGGAATTCCAAACCTGGAGCGGAAGGCACGTAATTCGGCTTCATTCAGTTTCTTTTGCTGATGGGTAATGTTTTTTCCCTCACCACTTTCACCCAATCCGTAGCCTTTGATCGTCTTAGCAATGATTACGGTGGGCTCCCCTCTATGCTCAATTGCTGAGCGATAGGCGGCATACACCTTCTCGGGATCATGCCCGCCCCGGTTCAACTTTTGCAACTCTTCATCAGAAAGGTTCTCTACCATTTTTAGAGATTGCGGGTATCTTCCAAAAAAGTGTTCACGAATGTATGATCCGCTCTCCACGCTATACTTCTGGAATTCACCATCTACCGCCTCTTCCATACACCGAAGCAGATACCCATCCCGATCACGCTCCAGCAGTGGGTCCCAGGCGCTTCCCCAGACCACCTTGATCACGTTCCATCCTGCCCCTCGAAAGTCGCCCTCCAGTTCCTGAATGATCTTACCATTCCCGCGGACCGGACCATCCAGCCGTTGAAGATTAGCGTTGATCACAAAAATCAGGTTGTCCAGATGTTCACGACCTGCCAGAGAAATCGATCCCAGTGCTTCTGGTTCATCGCACTCCCCATCTCCCAGAAAAGCCCACACTTTACCGCTCTTGTGCAATATTCCTCGATGCTCCAGGTAACGATTGAACCTCGCATGATAAATTGCCAGAAGGGGTCCGAGACCCATGGAAACCGTTGGGAATTCCCAGAAGTTAGGCATTAGCCAGGGATGGGGATAAGATGAAAGGCCACCGCCAACGGCAAGTTCCCTGCGAAAATTGGTCAACTGCTCTTCCGTCAACCGACCCTCCAGAAATGCCCTCGCATAGATACCGGGTGCAGCATGTCCTTGAAAAAAAACAGAGTCAGGCCCATCTTCCGAGTCTCTGCCCTTGAAGAAATGGTTAAACGCCACTTCATATAATGTAGCAGCAGAAGCGTAGGTGGAAATGTGGCCGCCAATGCCCTCCTCCATACGATTGGCTCTGACCACCATGGCCATGGCATTCCATCGAATTATGCTTTTGATTCTTTTTTCAATTTCCCGGTTTCCCGGATAGGGTGGCTGCCGGGAAGCAGGGATCGTATTTAGATAGCGAGTAACGGTGGAGATGGGAAGGGACACACCACTCCCTATGGCATGCCTCTGGAGATGATCAAGAATCTCTTTCGCTCTCCGGACGCCCTTGTTCTTTAGAATCCACTCAAAGGATTCCAGCCACTCTTCCAGTTCTTCCTGATCATCATTTTCGATATGTTCGACCGCCATATCTTCATTCCCTTTTGTCCGACGTTTTCTCAAAAATCATCTTGAAGCCAGGGACGGTTATCAGATGGTTTCCAGGAGAATCAGTATAGCAAACTTTTCGATATTTGTGCACTCTGAATTCTTGTTTCCAATGGAAACCATATCAAAATCGGCCAGCGAAAAAAAGTGCAACAAGAACTCCAGCTGATATCAACGAACAGCGAGAGGAAGGGAGAGAGTTATCACGGCTCCTGCCGGGTCATTGTTCGCACGGATCTGCCCACCCAAATTTCTCTCAATAATCATTCTGGACATGTAGAGACCAATCCCGCTTCCCCTCTCCCTGGTAGTAAAGTAGGGCTCAAAAATACGATCTATCACCTCTTCCGGTATTCCCCCTCCATTGTCCTTGATTGTAATCACCGCCATTTGCTCAGATCTACTCAAGCGCATTTCAATCTTGCCTGGTTCAATTTTACGACTCTGGATCGCCTCCCTTGCATTTGTCAGTATATTAAGAACCACCTGAGCAAACTGACTGGAATAACCGAACACCATTAAACCCTCCTCCAGAATGGGGTCTATCTGAATATTGCTGTTTTTCATGGTCGCCTCAAGTATCGATAGGGCACGACTCACACTTTTACTGACGTCGAATAGCTCCGGTTCCCGATCGGGTCGAAAGAAGCTTCGAAAATCATCTATTGTGGTAGACATCTGCTTTAGAATGCCCTGAGCTTCTGCAATGGAATTATCCAGAGAATCCTTCGTAAGCTCATGAAACTCATACTCATCCTGGATAAGACCAAGTATGATGGCGATGGAGTTGAGAGGTTGTCTCCACTGGTGAGCAATGTTATGCACCATCTCTCCCATGGCAGCAAGGCGTGATTGCTGAATCAGAAGATGATCCTTATCTCGATTCAGAGCGAGCTCGTCACGAACTCGCTGTTCCAGAGTCTCATTTAACTTTCTCAAATCCTCCTGGGCCCGGCTCCGCTCCGCCACTTCCTGCTGAAGGCGCTGATTCGTAGTTGTCAGTTCATCGGTCCGCTCTCTTACCTTTTGCTCAAGGCGCTCCGTCAGTTCTCGTAAACGAAGATGGTTTTTCACACGAGCAAGCACTTCCTCAGGATAGAACGGTTTGGATATATAATCCACTCCTCCTTCCTGAAACGCCCTGACTTTTTCACGTTCTCCTTCCAGGATGCTGATAAAAATGATAGGAATTTTTTCCGTTCTTTTGTTTGCCTTGAGCCTGCGGCAAACTTCATAACCGTCCATTCCTGGCATCTGAACATCCAGTAGAATGATGTCGGGGAGGATAGATTCCACAAACCTTAAAGCCAGTTGACCATCGGATGCCGGATGTACAGAATATCCCTGTTCAGTCAAAATGCTCATCAACAATTGAAGATTCGCGGTAGTATCATCCACAAGGAGGATCGTTCCCTGAGAGGTTGCGGAAGGACTTGTACTCATAAAGATTTCTCCCGGGGAAACTTCCCACGGGCAGATCGAATCAACTCAAGTATGCGGCCGTATTGAAGATCTCTGGAAAGTCCAGCAAGAGCATCCGCCAGAAAGGAATCCACAGACCGTATCGCCTCTATGAGCCTGTCTACCCGTGCAATATCGATCCGACTGATGGCCTCCTCAAGCTCATTCATGATATCACCGGACAGATTGACAAAGGCCGATTCATCCAGCATTGCCACATCGACGAGCGTACCCTTGCCCGTGAGATGCCGCTGCTGCAGGGCGCTCGCCATCGCGAAGGCGGCTGTCATTCCGGACAACGCATCGCACACGGCAAAGCCGGCGCGGGTGGGCACGCTGTCCTCGTGGCCTGTGACCGACATGATGCCC
>JBNLFC010000438.1:0-3188 GCA_050305335.1 Leptospirales bacterium | reverse complement strand
CCGGTATTTTGAGAAGCTGGCTATTTGCTAATGCATGAATCCATGTTGGGCTTTTGCAATTTCTGAAGAAGTAAAGAGCAGCCGGTGTTTGTGGCGCTACTCGATTTTTTAACATGTTGGCATCTTCTATCGTTGGAGCAAGCTTCTTTGCCATGGAATCTACAAAGTCGAGATGAGCGAAGTATTTGTTTTGAAACCTGTCAGCGGCGAAGTCAAGTATCTCCTGCATGTCATTCCAGATTGCTTCAAACTCTGGTGTAACCGGTCGATAACCAAGTAAATCTCGATGTGCTTGTTTATGTAGGCCTTTAGGGTTGTTGTGACCTGGTAGTCCTAACCATTTTTGAGCAATTGGATGGCTTTCATCAATTTCAAGCTGTTGCAGAATTTTTTTGATTTCTAAAGTATGTGTGTCTGTTTGTTTTTGTCTTAAAGCTTTTGGTTTATTTTCAGGTATTCCACCCCTGGATGGTGTAAGAACATGTCGTAGAGCACTTTCTATCTCCCTCATTAGATGCCCGACTAAATGGGATGTTGAATGTAATTCTTGAGTCGCCATTAATAGGCATGAATCTTCGAAAAAATCTGCAGGTCCTGGACCAATTAAGCGGAGTTTGTCCTTTATTGCCCGTTGTCGTTCAGAAAGCCGGAAGGCTGAGTTTGAGTCAATGTATTGCATAGACATCGTGCTAAGAACCACTCCCTTGCTCTATCCGCCTTCCAGGCCTGTAGGCTCAACTCCATATTTGCCGGTGGCAGATCGCCTCCACCTTTTTGTGTCTCATGTTTGCAATGCAAGGGATTTTGCGTCTCAAAATATACAATTTATGAGACGCAAAAAAATTTGCGTCTCATTGGGTTACCTCAAGGGGGCTTTCTGTGATCTCGATAAGCTCCGGGAAAAGATAGGTATTGGGCCTTCGCCCCTGACCCTCTATATTGATTTTGATGATCTCTTTCTCCTGAAGTAAATTGAGCAGGCGATTGGCGCTGGCTTTCGGGATGCCTGAGTAGTGTTCAAAATCGCTGCTGGAGAAGAGTGGCATGGTAAAAAGTGTATCCAGAGCAGGTAGTCCATGCGTAGAGTTGAGTGAATAGATTTCCCTTTTCATATTTTCATAAAGGTCGATGATCTTTTCTGCCTTGTTTCGTATGGCGATCGATTGGATTGTACAGGCCTGTAGAAAAAAGCGAATCCAGCCATCCCAATCATTTTCCTCCGAGATGGCACGCAATCGACTGTAATATTCACTCCGATGGGACTCCAGATATTCACTCAAATAGAAGACAGGTTTATCCATTGCGTTTCGTTCAGTGAGAAACAGGGGGATCAATACTCGACCCATCCGACCATTTCCATCACGGAAGGGATGGATCACTTCAAATTGTCCATGGAGGATCGCCAGTTGCACTAAAAGATCGCGTTCATCGGAGTGCCAGTAACGTTCCCAGGAGGAAAGTGATGATTGCATGGTTTCTATGTCCGGTGGGACAAAGTAGGCCTGGTCAATGGTGCATCCTTTCGGTCCAATCCAGTTCTGAATGCTACGAAACTCACCCGGACGCTGGCCATCTCCACGAACCGAATCCATAAGAATTGAATGCAAATCCTTGATCATATTCAGGTGAACCGGTTTTTCCTGGATCATCTTCTCAGCCGCAGCAAGCGTCTTTCTATAGTTGATAATTTCCTGGATGTCATGACGTTTTGGATTTTCCGCATCGGGGATTGCTTCAAAGAAGAGAACCTCCTGAAGCGTCGCCTGTGTTCCCTCAATCCTGGAAGAGAGAACCGCTTCTCTCAGGGTCAGTGGAGAAAGGAGAACCGAAGGATTTATAATTCCTTTTAACGTACCGCGCAGGTTTCCCAACTCCCGATTGGCTTGAGCAATTTGTTCAACGAGGTCAGCCCAATCAATGTTTGAAAGTGGAAGAATATGGGGCTGAAACGGTTTCACTTTCTCGGCTCCTCCTGAAAAAACTCGCAACTACCGGTCGCTATGCTCCTGGAATCGATATTTTCAATTCTACGCTTCAGGTGTGACACTTTCAATCGAAAAACTGATCAGGGTAAATTACCGGACAACTTTTATTTTCCTTGCTGGTTTTTCGTTAAACCTTCTTTTTTTTTACTACTGAAAAATCTTATTCCACCTTGTCTCGGGCTGGAGTGGCGTTGCCTTGATATCGCCGGCCTTCTTTCCTCGTCGCATTAGCTCACTCATGTGTTTTTCTGCACCCTTTGCCACCGGAAATATTTTTGCCTTCTGAATCTGTCCCAGACGAACAAGGTCTGCTGAGTGCAAGAGGCGAAGCAGAGTGGCGTATCGAAAAAGCTCTATCTCATTCAGTTGAGAGCGTTCCAGAACATGACACCGGAGCTTCTCTTTTCAATCCTATTCTTTGCAGCGGTTTTCCCACAGGTTTGCTTCCGTTTACTATCCATGGATCGTTGTTGTCGCGGCCATGCTTCCAAGTTTTATTTCTCCTATAATTGCCCTGAATACTTCATTTGCTTTTTGGTTGCTGAATATTCTACTCCCTTCTGAATCGGATATCCGGTTACTTCGGTCGGGTTATTTTGCGCCACAGTCTGTATGGCACCCATCCGTAAACCTGAAAAAAAGGAGCCAGTTTCTGGGTGTTGACTCGATGAAAAAGACCAAAATTCTGAGCATTCTATTTCTTATCTCGCCGTTTTTAACCAGTGCAACGTGCTCAAAAAAAGTTGCACCCAATGACACGGACAAGCTGCAAATATTTCAAAGCGTTAACCAGGAATCCCTCGGCCAGACCATATGGCATACCGGTGACACCACAGTAACCAATGAGGATCGTCTGGATCTTTTTCGGAAATCCGTGGAAAATCGTGGTGGTGGATACATAGGGGTAGGCTCCAGTCAAAATCTGAGTATTGCCGCCTGGGGGAGGAGCGAATGGGTCTGGCTCATGGATTTTACATCCATTGTTGTAGCAGTGAATCGAATCAATGTGGCTTTTTTAAGAAATGCTCCTTCGGCGCAAGATTTTCGCAGACTCTGGAGTAAGGCTGCCACAAAGGAAGCTCTACAGGTTATAGAAAAAGAGTACCGCAGCGATCCAGATCTGGAATTCTATAAGCAATCTTATTTAAAATCCAGAGCCTTTCAGAATAAGCGGTTCCGTACAGACGATGTTGTTACCGTGAA
>JBNLFC010000437.1:0-3194 GCA_050305335.1 Leptospirales bacterium | reverse complement strand
AGAAGTGCTGAAGCGTGTGGTGCGGACCATCCGGCCAGGTGGTTATCTCTTTGCCGGTCGTTCAGAGTCTATGAATATTATCGGGGAGGATTTAAAATGGGTTCGCCATTCGATCTATCATCTACCGAAATAACGGATGAACAGCGCACCGTTGAGGTGTTTCTTCAGCCCGGCGAGTTCTTCTGGGGGGATCGCTTCTCCAGAATCTGGACCATTCTTGGCTCCTGTGTGGCGGTATGTGTCTGGAATGAAGGTCGTCAGGTGGGCGGTATGAACCACATTCTGCTGCCGGGTATTTCACCGGATGGAGCTAAAATCCAGGGTGCACCCGCCAAATATGCTGTGGATGCAATTGACGTTTTCCTGAAAGAGATGAGGCGGGAGAAGCTGGCCCCTCACACATTTGTCGCAAAAGTATTTGGAGGGTCCAGCCTTATGGAGTCGGTACGCCACAGTGTGGGGGTTAAGAATGCGGAAAGTGTGCGCTCACTACTTGCGGCTGCCGGCATACCCGTAGTCGCTGAAGATCTGGGAGGATCGGGTCATCGTAAGGTTATTTTTAACCTGGATGATGGAAGCGCATGGGTGCGCAATCATCACTGAGAACTCACCATGTTGAGATGAGTTCTCAGTATATATATAGGAGTCAGTCGTTGTGGGAGATCATGAATTCTTTTTTTTTAAAGGTTTCGAGAAGTGGTGCCTGGAAAATAGCGAGACCATAGCAAGGGGAATGCTCCGGGAAAATGAGCAAGATCTTCCCCCGACTATTGCCTCATGCACAATGATGGGCGGTAAACTGCGTTCCGCTATGGCTGATAGCGCGGATAATTTTGCTATGGCGCTGATGGGATTGCCGGAACGACTCGGTCTGGTATTACGATGTCAGCATGACGTGCTGGAGAGAATGGGCCGCAATCTGGAGGCCTCTCATGATCTGGCGGGCAGCTCGGAAGAGTTGAGCGCTGCTGCCGAACATATTCTTAGCGATATTCGTCACTCTCGTCAGTTTGTTGATGATACAGCTGCCAGTTCCGAAAGTATTTTGCGCCAGCTCACTACGCTCAGGATATCTATTGAGGCAATGGGTGACGAGTCGAAGCTGATTCGAGAAACTGGCCAGGAGGCAAGGAGCTCTACCGAAAAATTGGACAGACTTTCCGCTGCCATTGTGGAAAACCTTTCGTTAATTGAAGAGGTTTCTGATCAAACAGGCCTCCTTGCGTTGAATGCCTCCATAGAAGCAGCCAGAGCCGGAGAGCACGGACGGGGCTTTTCCATAGTAGCGGAGGGGGTTACAAAGCTTTCGGATAGAACAGGGCAGGCGGTCTCTACCATAGGTCGCTCAATCCAGTCAATGCGCAGCGAATTTCTTGGCTGGGAAGCTCAACATGAACAAATGGTTCGAACCACCGAGAGTTTACTGGAACGGATTGAGCAGCTGCGTCAGTTTGTAGAAGAGAAGGAGGGAGCCATTATTCAAACGGCTGCCAATATGAACCGCATCATAGCGATCTTTCTGGATGTAGAGCGTCAACTGGATGAGGTTCAAAAAGCTTCTTTGCAACTGGCTGAGGGTGCAATGACTATAACTGAAAATGCACAGGAAGTTCAGGAGCACAACGCGGAGATTGAATATCAGGTAAGTCGTACAGGCGAAGAAGTGGGTGAGGCCGTGAAGACCATTACCAACCAGAGTCCGATCCTGTTGCTGGAGTTTATTCGTTCCAGGAGACGAGATCACATTCGTTGGATGGAAGATCTGGATCATGCCATCGGGATGCAGAATCGCGACCTATTTCCTCAGACGGATCATACCATGTGCAAGTTGGGGTTATGGTTCTACCAGGCCCATGTTCAGGATAACCTCCAGGAAGCGATCCATAGGGAACTGGAAGAACCTCACCGGCGCCTTCATGAAACTGCCATGAAAATTCTGTCGCACTGGGGAGATAAAACTGAAATGCAAAAAGAGAGGGCAAAACTGGAACAATACGTCAGTGAAATTTCTCACATTTTTGACCGCTATGAAGCCTATCTAGAAAAACTTGCTACAGGCTCCCTAATTTACTAATACGAGCCGTTTATCTGCCGTTGATTCGCTCCTTTTTGCAATAAACTATTAGTTATCTCGATATTGTTTGCTCCGGGGATTTGTAACGGAAGGCCTGAAGCTGGCAATTCGATATAGATGGTCGGAATAACGCAAAAATTGTACCAACAACAGGGCAAACATAGCTCATTGAGCGTATAGAACTGAGTAGAGAAAATGATTTTTCAAAAACGGAATCGGAGATAGCACCATTTATTAAAAACTAGACACCAAACCTACGCACTGAACCATTTCATCTTCTTAAAACGAACACCGGGTATGGTAAGCTGCACGGCGAATCCTTCCTGATGGATCTCTATCTGGAGTGCACATATCCTGGAGGATAGAGCTAATTTACGGAAAAAAACAATTAGCTGTCTGGAAAAGTTGGACAAAAGAATAGTTTACGCTGGAAACCTTACCTAATATTCAGGCATAAATGTGTGCATTTAACTTAGAGAAGGTTCTTTCTGGTAAATTATGAGTGCTGTACTGGTCATTGATGACGATGCTGCCCTCAACGATGCGATTCGGCGCGTATTAGAGGCGACCGGTGTAGAGCGGGTAGATGGAACCCTTCTGCTGAAAAAGGGCCAACAACTTGCTCTTGAAAACCACTTCGACATAATTTTTCTCGATACAGAAGACCTTCTTGCGTGTTTTACAGGAGAAGCGTTTTCGACCCATAGGGGAAAAAAATGAGGTAAGCAGTGATTTTCGTTCGATTGCCGCTACCAATCGCGATCTGGATGAGATGGTACAGAAAGGTCTGTTTCGCCAGGATCTGCTTTTTCGCCTGAAATCTTTTGTGCTGGAACTCCCACCTTTGCGAATTCGAAAAGAGGATCTACAGGACCTTGCCCTTCATTTTTTACAGAAAATCGCTCATCGCGCCTCTTCTCCTCCACCGTCTGTAACTTTCGAATTTATGGAGTGCCTGGATCTATATGATTGGCCGGGCAATGTAAGGGAACTGGCCAATACCCTCCAGAAAGCACTGATCTTCAACCGCGGCGTACCCCTGCGCAGCGAAGATATCCTGGGTGCCGTCAAGGATCACGGCACCGTAAATCCTGAGAGAATCGAGAGCACTGAAGCCGAT
>JBNLFC010000436.1:0-3203 GCA_050305335.1 Leptospirales bacterium | reverse complement strand
TGATGTATCTGCATCTGTATTTCTATCCCCTTTCCATTTTCACAGACTCTTTAAAAAAATATGGGGAGAGGGACCTGGAGAGTTGGTCAATCGCTTGCGTCTGGAGGCTGCGGCCAATCGGCTTCTTTTCAGTAAGAAGAGTGTAACCACCATTGCCATAGAGTCGGGATTTTCTTCTTCTCAGAGTTTTTCACGCTCCTTTCGTGTCCATTTTGGTTTTTCTCCAACTCAATTTCGGTTCGAAGCGATGCATGGGGAAAAAAGCAAGAAATGTTACGATTCAAAATCGCTGTCATGCTACAATAGCACAGAAAGAGAGAACAGTCCAGGTTACGGGGATCTGTGTCCTGAAATGAAGGTGGCCATCAAACAGTTGCCGGACAGGTATGTAGCGTATGTTCGTGCGGCTGCACCGTACAGTAAGGAAAATTCTCAAAAAGCATTTACCGTTCTTAAAAGTTGGGCCAGGCGAAATGGAGTCGGCGATGTCGGGCCCTGGATCGGTATCAGCTATGACAATCCGGGTATCACACCTTCTGAAAAATGTCGCATGGATGCCTGCATGGAAGTTCCCCGGGGAGTGCGAAGCAATGGTGATGTGGATTTTCAAAAAATTCAATCCGGCCGTTATATGGTATTTACATTCAATACTACCGTCGATCACATTCCCGCTGCCTGGCAAAAAGCATATTCCTACTTCCTGGGTCATGGATATCTACAGGCCTATGCACCTGCTTATGAGACTCTCTATGGAACCAGAGGGGCATGTGACCTTCAGCGCCATAAATTTGAGATATCGATTCCTTTGAGCGTTGTTTGATTTGTGCATGATCGAGAGTAAATCAATGGATATATAACCGGATGTTTTGAGATGAGCTCTAAAGAGCTATTGCCGCGGGAGGTGCTATGGCTGCCAGAAAAAAAGAGAGCGATTCCCTGTGGGAGTCTATATCAGAAAAGCGTAAAACTGAGATTCTCAAAAAGTTTGTGCTGCTATACAGTGAGGAATTTGAGGAGACGTTGAGTGATTTTCGGGCGAAGAGAGTGCTTCAACTGATCATTGATGAGCTGGGGCCTTCCATCTACAACCAGGCAATTGAAGACGCCAGCTCTTTTATGACCGAAAAGCTGGAAGATCTGGAGGCAGTCTTCTATAAAAAAGAGGAGTGAAACAACGGATGAGCCTTGAACTCAGACAAATGGAAGAGAAGTTGCTTGTCGGAAAAAAAATGAAAATGAATCTGGCCAGAAACAGGACCGGTGAACTCTGGGCCAGCTTTTTGCAGGAACGAAGAAAAATTCCGAACACGGTGGGCAACGTTCTTTACTCGCTTCAGTTTTACGATCCTGTACTGGATTTTCACGATTTTACTCCTGAAACTTTTTTTGAAAAGTGGGCGGCAGTGGAGGTCTCTTCTTCAGATGATATTCCTGCGGGGATGGAGTTGCTCATTCTTCCCCGGGGGCTTTATGCTGTTTTCCTTTACAAGGGCAGGGCCAGTAATGCGGCTGCCACGTTTCAATCCATTTTCCATGATCGGATCCCATCTGCCGAATATCGTCCGGATAATCGAAGGCCCCATTTTGAACTTCTGGGGGAGAAATACAAAAACGAGGATCCGGACTCGGAAGAGGAGATCTGGGTTCCTGTAATGCGTAGCGTCTAACAGGTTGGTTTCCCGGAATGAACCCATCTGGTAGTATCTCTATTGGCTGTGGTTCTTTCAGTGCTGAACTTCTTCGAAGGTCCGGTTACTGGAACCAGACCTTCGATAGTATGCTGACCGCCTGTTTTAAACGTTCAATAGATATATTCCCATATCCGGGCGCAATGATTCCGTCAAAACCATGACTGCTCTGATATGCATAACTCAATGGTTGAATTCCAACGCCCGCGTTGCGAGCAAGGGAAACCAGTTCGCTTTCGGGGCGAGGTTTATTGAATTGCAGCACAACATGCAGTCCTGCACCCTGTCCCGTGATCTGCAGATGATCTCCCATCAAATTCAGCACACTGTGTATGAGGGCGTCGTGTTTTTTTTTGTATGTTACTCTGAGTTTTAATATATGCTTTTCCCAGTGGCCTTCTTCGATCATTTTTGCGAGAGTCCACTGAGTGGGGAGCCCGACTGTGATTGTTCGAATGTTGAGGCGCTCATATGCATCAACCATCTCCTCTGGCAAAACCAGATACGCAAGACGTATGGCGGGAGAAAGGACCTTGGAGACACTACTCACATAAAAAATCCGCTCGTGGGGGGCGCTTCCCTGTAAGCTTGCAATAGGGAGCCCGTTGTAGCGAAGTTCCGCATCATAATCATCTTCTATTAGAAAAGCGCCGGTTTTGTGAGCCCATTCAACTATTTCACCACGCCTTTGTTGATCCATAACCATTCCCATGGGTGCCTGATGAGACGGTGTACAATAGAGGGCTCCAGCCTTAGATTCTTTTAACGCATTAATCTGTATACCAGAGCGGTCCAGTGGAATGGGTAGCAGTGCAATATCATTTCCAAATATTCGCCAGGGGATCAAGTAGCCTGGATCTTCCATTGCAATGGAAGAGATTTTTCGATCCAGAAGGGTTTTGATGATAGTGAGAGACTCTCGCAAACCGGAGGTAATTATAATCTGTTCCGGTGTTGCAACAACTCCTCGGGAACGGTTCAGATAACGGCACAGGTTGCTTCGCAACTCATATTCTCCATGGGGATCACTATAGTAGGACATAGGGTAATCGCTCTGTCGAAAAAACCGATTTTCCATTTTCATCCAGAGCGCGGCAGGAAAACTGGTAGGGTCAAGGTGCCCTGGAAATAGATCGTACGGATACGCCGTGAATGAGGAGCTCCAGGGCGGAGGAGCAGGGGTCGGGCTTTCTATCTTTTGCAGGCCAGGTTTATACACATCTTTGTGAAGGTTGGAGATGAAGTAGCCCTTGCGGGGGCGGCTCTCGATATAGCCTTCGCTCAATAGAAGCTCGTAAGCATCTTCAACACTTTTTTTGCTCACATTCATTTCCATCGAGAGCTGCCGCACCGAGGGGAGAGGTCGTTCAGGGGCGTGCATGTTTTGAAGAATGACTGATTTCAGATGGGTATAAATCCGTTGATAGATGGGAGACTCGTCATCCGCGGGCATGGGATCAGGTTTGTCCAACCATGGGAATTCACAACTCCTTTTGATTGCAGCATTCCAATTTT
>JBNLFC010000435.1:0-3207 GCA_050305335.1 Leptospirales bacterium | reverse complement strand
ATTGCCTCCCCTCAGCTGGGCGTCCACTCGCAATAACCCTGTAACTCGTTTGCCGCGCTTCTCCCTTTCCAGAGGCTCTTCTATTCCATGATCCACTGCGTTGCGGATCATATGCATCATGCTCTCTCCTATCGCGTCTATCAGCGTCTTGTCCAGTTCCACTTCTCCGCCCGTAACCACAAGCTCCACTTTCTTCCCGTGTCCGCTGGTCGCATCCCTTACAATCCGCGGGATCTTCTGGAATACCGTATTGAGTTCCTGAAGACGCGTCCGCATGATACCTTCCTGCAGTCGCGTGATCAGATAACTCATTTTCTTCCCCGCTCCCTCAAGAGAAGCGTCGTGTACACGGGCAAGTCTCTGCATCAACTCATTACGCGATATCACAGCTTCACCCGCAAGGTTGATCAGCATGTCAATCAGACGGATCGGAACATGTAGATGGGTCTCCGCTTCCTCTCTCGATACACCTGCTTCAAATGCTGAAACATCCTCTGGTGCTGATACTGCTGACTCGATCAGCTCCTCAATGGGAGGAGCTGACACATCTTCTGGAAATGGCAAAGGTTTCTCATCACCCTGAATAAAATCCGGACTTGCAGGAATAACAGAAGCAGATTTTTCAAAGCCGCCTTCTCCACCCTTTTTTATTTCAACGTAATCCTTTTTTTTCCCTATGGGCGGGATCTCTCCACGCTCCAGCAATTGATCAATGGGCAAATTTTCGTCCAGATCCAGCTGAATCAATTCCGCAGGCTCTTCCAGAAAGAAGAGAGGATCGTCCACTTCACAGAATTCCATGGAGAGATTAGTGATCTCTGTATCGACGAAGGCAACGGAGCGCGTCTCCGCATTGGATACGGTGAGTTGTTTTTTATGGAGAGCGGAAGCATTTTCCAGCTGAGTAATCCACTCCTGTAAATCAATGCCGGCACACGCTTCATATCGGTTCAAAACGGAACGAATTGCATCAAGAGATGATAAATATAGTTTTATATCACCGTTCCATGGTCCGGGACGAGCTGCTTCAATAGATGTAGCGATGGCCATGATGGTGTCTTTGACTTGCTCCAGCTCCTGCATTTGCATGAGCGCTTCCAATGAGGAGAGCTCATCCAGAATGGAACGTACAGTTTCTTCGGAGACAATTCCCCCGTGATCTGCAAGCAAACGCAGAGCATTCTCGATTTGCTGAATTTTCTGATCGAAGTGTTCGATCAGATCGCTCATCAATGTCGGATAATCAACCGACATCAATCTTCACCTCTTTTTGCATTGCATCGATAAATGCGTTCATTCCGAGCCTCTGAAGCTGATCCACGACTTCAGGTGCACCTTCCAGAGTAATCGAAACACCAGATTCATGCATCAGTCTGGCGAACGAAAAAATGCATGCAAGAGATTGCAAAGAGACTACTTCTGCTTCGCCAACATTCAATCTCACATCCGTATTGACAGGCACGGGCTGTAAACTTAGAAGATTACTCCTCAGTTTCTCGTGTGAAGAAAGCAGCTCTTCTTTTTTGAAAGAGGCGAAAATTTTATCTTTTTTACGAAAGAAATTCATATTACCTGCCACCTCGCATTAAAATTTTTTCATTTAAAGATTGTTACCAGACTTGCATTGACTTCATAGTATCTGGCAAGTCCATATTCCCGGATAATGTAATCCTTAACATACCCGCTGAGAGATTCTGCCGAACCGAGAACCAGGACTCCGTCTTTTTTCACATGGTTTTTCATAGACTCATAAAGCAGCTTTCTCTGACTCTCCTCAAAATAGATGGCAACATTCCTGAAAAAAATAATATCAAAAGATCCGGAGATCGGATCTCTGACCAGATTGTGCACCTTAAAATTAGCCATTTTTTTTACCTGTTCTTTCACAGCGAAAGAGTTGGCATCTTTTTTGTCGAAATACCTATCCAGCAAAACTTCCGGTACACCGCGTTCCACTTCGAATTTGCTATAAACGGCACTCTGTGCCCGTTCGATAGTCTCCTGACTTATATCCGTACCAAGGATGGTAGTGATCCTTGCAATCTCCGGCATTTTTTCGTTGAGCATCATGGATATGGAGTATGGCTCCTGCCCGGTGGAACATCCGCAGGACCAGATTTCCAGTTTTGCACCCGGCGGAATCGCCCTGCGGTTGATTCCCCTCTTTTCCATCCATTCCGGTAGAATCTGCATTACCAGAGCATCAAAAACGCTCTCATCCCTGAAAAACCTTGTTTCGTGTGTGGTAATTTTTTCAATCACCCGGCTGGTAAAAAGGTTATCGCTATTCTCATTCAGTCTCTGTGCAACTTCATCATAGCTTGTGAGAGAATAAGCTTTCATAACGTCAGATAATCTTGTCTCAATCAGATAAAGTTTATCGTCTTCAATTTTCATTCCGGTTATTCGAAAAATAGAATCCCGAAGATGCGCATGCTCTGCACCCATTATACTTCTCCTGCCATTTGCCTCAGGGCGGACGGTCATAGACACTAATCAGCCATTGCCGGGCCATCAGTGATGATATAAACCACGCCATCAATCTATTATAGATTCATGTCCATCGGCGTACCAGAACTGGTCGGCATTTCTTCGTCCTCAACTAAAGTGGCCCTGTGCTTACTTCTATACTGATTTCGAATCTGCCTGAACAGTTCCTGGAATCTCGTTTTTTTCAATCTTTCAAGCAAATGAGGAGCGTCCAGAAGCAACGTAGCGATTCCGTCGATCATCGCATGTCCCAGAATGGATTCCCTGACAAATGTTTCTTTATCGACTTCACCCGGAGTATCAACCACATTGCGTATCTCCGTCGACAGGATGCCCGCATGATGCTCGCCGAGCTGAAAGATCACAGCGTAATACTCGCTCTGCTCCTCCAGCGTCACCTCTATATCATACAGCTCCTCCAGACGTACTACCGGAACTATTTCATCTCTGTAGCGCATCACCTCGATTCCCATGAATATCTCTATATCCTTTCTCTCTATCCTCTCTATACGCGGAACCGTCTCCACACTCACCGCAAACTGCTGATCATACACTCCAAACAACAGCCACCCACTCAGCTCCGCTTCTTCTACCTCCTCCTCTCTCTCCTCTTCCAGAGACGCATTCGCCTGCATGTTCGTAAACTTCGCAAGACCTGGAACATCCAGGATCAACACCGACTCCCCATCTCCCAGAATCGCCGCTCCCGATAGAAAA
>JBNLFC010000434.1:0-3226 GCA_050305335.1 Leptospirales bacterium | reverse complement strand
CGGATGCAGGAGTTCCGCAACACCTTTGAAAAATATTTTGTGGATCTTGCGGAAAAACGCAAATACATAGAAAACGCTATTCGCTTCATTGAAAAGTCAAAGCAACAGGGCAAAAGTGCAATGGAGACAGCGGAAGAATTGCTAAAAAAAGTGGAACGTTCCGAGATACGACAGTCCGACATGAACAAGTTTCTGGGAGATCTGGAAGGTCGGGTATCGTCCCTGCGCAAAATGGACAACGAGATTCAAAAAGTGGAAGCACGTTTTGAGCAGATGGATGGCCTTCTGGTGGATCTGGAAGAGAAACAAAAACAGATCAGTACTATGGCCCGGCGTGTGGAGGATGTGCGTACTAACGGAGATGCTATTAAAGTGGAGCTGGAAAGTATGTTGAATGAGGCCGATGAAAAAATGGACAAACTCTCGGCATTTTATCAGACCATTGAAAGCACACTGGAGAAGCCTTACCAATCGTTTGATGAAGAGGAGCCAGAGGAAGCAAGCAGAAGCCGCAAAGCCACTACTCAGAGCAAACTTTCCGACTGGAAAAAAGAGGGTATCTTGAGTCTTTACCTCAATCACAAATGGGATCCTGGCCTGATCGCCGAAAAAACAAGAATTGATCCAGCCGTGGTAAGAGCTGTGATCAAAAACCATACCGACCGACTTGAGCTTAAGGAAAAATAGAGTTTTATACCCGGATAAAAACCGGCCGGCTGATGCGTAAATAAACTGCAATAGCCGGATATAGATAAGGAGTCCATTCCATGGAAGTAAGTCAGACAGGGCCAATCCTTAAAATAGAGGCGGTCACAAAACGATATGGTAGCGTATTAGCGCTGGACGAAGTGAGTTTCCAGGTGGAGCGAGGGTCAATCTTTGCACTTCTTGGACCCAATGGCGCAGGCAAATCCACTCTGGTAAAATCCATAACCTCTCTTCTCCATCTTAACGCAGGTTCCATTCTGATCGATGGAATTGCACATGAACAGAGGAGAGCCCGCGAGATGATCGCTTATCTACCCGATCGATTTCAGTTTTATCCTTACTATACCATACAATCTGCCATGGAATTCTTCGCCGATCTTGCAGGCGTTCCCCGGAAACTGCACGGAGAAGTGATCGAAAGAGCCTTAAAACTTGCAGATATAGAAGGTCTTCGTAGAAGAAAAGTGGGCACCCTATCCAAAGGACAAAATCGACGTCTGGGCATTGCTTCGCTTTTCCTCTCTCCGGCCGATCTTGTTCTTCTTGATGAACCGTTCGAAGGATTGGATCCGGTGGGATTTAAAGACCTGAAAGATTTAATGCGAAAATTGCGAGACGATGGAAAGACCGTATTTCTCAACTCTCACCTTCTTTCCGATGTTCAATCCCTGGCGGATCATATTGCTCTTCTCCATGAAGGGAAGATCATCTCTCAGGGAGCTACTGCGGATATTTTGCAGGATGGATCTCTGGAAGATTTCTTTTACAGAGCCGTGGGCGGCAAAAGTGGAGATAAGGGCTGAAGGAGAAACTCGCTATGTTCAACAGAATTTTTATCATTATTAAAAACACTTTCTGGAAAGAGATTCGCCGAAAATCTTTCATAATAATCTCCACCATTACGGCTCTCAGCATTCTTGCCATGAACTATTTTGCGGAATCGCTTACCGTCAGCATTCAGGGGCAGGTCAGTCACGGCCTGGGCAGTGGAGCGCGAGTAGTCATCGTATTTTACGTTATAGCTGTCTTTAATGGGTTTCTTGCGATTCTATTGTCAGTGGATACAGTGCGATCTGATTTCGATACAGGAATGATCCAATCGATTCTGTCGAGAAACATCTCCCGGCCGGAATATCTGGCCGGGAGGATACTGGGTACATGGGGAATTATTCTCTTCTACTACCTTGCTTCTCTATTATTAAGCATAGGATATAGTGGAGGGACTGGCTCAGGTTTTACTGTACTCACACGGTTTGCCCTTGCCATGTTTTTGAGTTCTGCAACGGCCCTTATATGGATCGTGTGGGGAATACTTGCCTCTCATTTTTTTCCAAAACTGATGAGCTTTTTGATCGTTCTATTTATTATGTTTATGGTCTTCGTAAGCAACTCATATTTTGACCAGATAGAAACAACGAAAGCCCTACCCACGCATTTTCTCGAATGGGTTGGCTACATAGTTCATTACGGACTGCCGGGGAGCAGCAGTGTAAATAACATGGCAAAGGCCATTATCGATGAAGGAGTACTTCCGCCAGCCGCACCATTGCGGTTGGCGCATTTCATATTAACCGGTTCCATTCTGACCGGTATCACATTCTTCTTGTTTCAACGAAAAGACATCACTTGATCCACTGAGGGCGGGAAAAACATGAAACGATTCGCGGGAGGTAATAGAGAATGCGCGTAGGAGTGGTGGAAGACGACCCACTCTACGGAGAAAGCGTCAGGGGGTCTCTGGAACAACTGAGTCTCATGGAATCAATTCGCATCTTTCAAACAGCGGAAGAGTTGCTGGAAGATGTGGATTCCCTTGATTTTGATATCCTGATTCTGGATATTTCTCTCCCGGGGATGAGTGGAATAGACCTCTCAACCATTCTTTCTCTGCGTCGCCCGGAAATTAAGAGGATTATTCTTACTACGCTGGCCACGGAAAATCTTATATTCGATGCGCTCCGAAGCGGTTGCCTTGGATACCTGTTAAAATCCGAACTGGATGATCTCGGGAAAATATTAACGATCATTCTGGAAGGTGGAGCCATTATGAGCCCCACAATAGCTCTGCGAGTTTTAAAAAATTTTTCCACCGTCGATGTAGAGAAAACCAGTGAGGAACACAATTTAAGCAAAAGAGAAAAACAGATTCTGGAACATCTAGCCCAGGGCAACAGTCCTCAGAATGTGGCAACTGCACTGGGTATTTCCATTCATACTGTCCGCAGCCATTTGAAACGTATTTACGAAAAGTTGAATGTCAAAAACAGAATCGAATTGATGAAAAGAACGTATGAGCTCGGTTTTCTGAAAGATAGACCAGATGAATAGAATGATATAAAGTCAATGGATCTCTTCCATTGGAACTGTGATGACTATGTTATATGCTTCATCCATAAGACTCATGCTCACCTGCCCTTTCAATCCGGCCACACGATTCTGAATGGTTCCGGTACCCCTTCCTGTACGATTTCTTGCAATATTGTATTTGCTTGTGCCCCTCATTTTTAAAACCAGATTT
>JBNLFC010000433.1:0-3238 GCA_050305335.1 Leptospirales bacterium | reverse complement strand
TGACTCTCTTGCCTCATTTACCCGCAAGTTTATTCAAAAATCTGACATTGATGCGACTATCATTGATTCAGCAGACAAATTTAAAAAAGGAACCGCTCACTATTATTTAAACATTCAGGTTGCCAACTATCATGTCAGAAAGACGGGACACAGAGGTCCCTATGGGATTCCTATTGTAATCAGGAATATGACGATCACCTATCGTATGGTGAATGCAAGGGGGCAGGTGGCCGTGCAGGGGAGCAAATACGATCAGACACCGGGCCCTGCCAGTCGTGGTACAGGTCGAGTCTCCAGAGTGATATCCGATAAAGTTACAGGTTACCTTCATCGCAAGTACGGCTCTTGAATGGTATATTGTCCCGTCCGCATACTGGCGAGCAGGCATTCTCTGGATCTGGAGTACAACGGTTTTTCTTGATGATTCAATCCACCCGCTTAAAAATCCTTCCCTTTACATTAGACGATCTGGAAGCGTCTTGCCTCTGGTTTCAGGATCCAGAGGTCATGCGCTGGATACCCGGTGGGGCGGATCCATCCATGGATGCAACTCGCGCAAGAATAGAGAAGTACATTGTCCACTACGAAACCCATGGCTTCAGTAAATACATTCTTCGTGATGCAAAGACGGACGAAGCATTGGGTGATTGTGGCATTATGCATCTGGATGGAACCGATTTGATCGAACTGGGATACCGTATTAGAAAAGAGTTCTGGCAAAAAGGATATGCAACAGAAGCGGCGGGAGCGGTAATTCTCCATGCATTCGAAACTCTGAAACTCCATCAACTCCATGCTATTATTGAGCAGGAGAATTTGATCTCTAAACGAATTTTGGAAGAAAAGCTAAGTTTTCGGTATGTCCGAATGGATATTTTTCTGGGACAAAAGATGGGTCTTTATGTTCTGGATAATAATTTGTAACTCAAAAGATTTCACCGGAAGCAAACTCCTGCGAAGGAGGGAAATAGTTGCCAGAAAGTCCGCCTGCGAGATCGCATGTCCCATGCGACAATCCGGCTATCGACCCACACGCAACTCATCAGGGGAGCTTACACTCTCCGTTACACTTCGGGGAGAGGCCGTTGTCCATGACCCCATGCTCAACAAAAGCATTGCCTTTACCAACGAGGAACGAGAAGCACTGGAACTGGAAGGGATTTTTCCCCATCATGTAGCTACCCTGGAGGAGCAGATTGCTCGCACCAGGGAGAACTATGACTTAAAACCGGATAACCTGGAGAAATATATATTTCTTCGCTCCTTGCAGGACCGCAATGAGACACTCTATTACGCCCTTATAAAAAATTTTATAGAAGAAATGCTTCCCATCATCTACACGCCTACCGTGGGTCAGGCTGTGGAACGCTTCGGCCACAACTTCCGTCAAATGCGCGGGCTCTTTATCACGCCAGAAAACATTCATAGAATGGATCAGATGGTGAGAAATCAGCCATCGTCACAAATCGATCTGATTGTGGTCACCGATAGCGAAGCCATACTGGGAATTGGTGACCAGGGAGTAGGGGGCATGGCCATTCCCATAGGCAAACTTTCTATCTATACTCTGGCTGCAGGGTTTCACCCCGCAGGCACGCTTCCTATATTGCTGGATGTGGGTACCGACAATGCAGAGCTTCTGGAAGATCCTCTTTATCCAGGGCTCAGACAGAGACGACTTCGAGGAGAGGCATACAGCAAATTTGTGCAACAGTTTGTGGATGGTGTAAAGCGCAACTATCCCAATGCGGTTCTTCAATGGGAGGATTTTTCGCGGCAGAATGCGTTTACGCTTCTCCATGCCCATAGACAATCCGTTCCTTCGTTTAACGATGATATCCAGGGAACGGCAGCAATGACTGTGGCCGGGCTCTACAATGCCATGCGCATTAAAAAAGAGCCATTGCGAGCTCAACGCTTCTGTATTTCAGGCGCTGGTGCTGCAGGCATCGGCATAGCGCACCACATTCTGCAAGCGTTGATGGAAGAGGGGCTCTCCCGGGAGGAGGCTCTCAAACAGATCTTTGTGGTAGACTCCAGAGGTCTACTGCTGGAGTCCAGGAGTGACATTGGAGAGTACAAGAAGCCCTTTGCTCGTAAGAAAATGGCCATAGCCTTCTGGGAACTTGCAGATGTGTCTCGTATAACTTTGAAGGATGTCGTTGCCAATGCAAAGATTACCGTACTGATCGGAGTATCAGGTATGAAAGACGCCTTCACGGACGAGATCATCAAAATTATGCTGAAAAACAGCCCCCGTCCCGTAATCTTTCCTCTCTCCAATCCCCACTCCCATAGCGAACGGGACCCCGGAGAGATTCTAAAACTCACAGACGGGGCCGCCCTTGTGGCATCTGGTTCCCCTTACCCGGCCATTGAGATACGGGGCAAGAGACACGAGATTTCCCAGGGAAACAACGCACTTCTTTTTCCCGGAATAGGGCTGGGCGCTCTGGCCGGGGGCTGCAGTGAAATTCCCGACTCCTTTTTCGCATCCGCAGCCACTGCCTTGAGTCAGTCGGTCAGCGACTATCGTCTTGAGTCCGGAGCCCTCTATCCCTCCCTTCAGGAGCTACAGGCGGTCTCTCTGTCCATTGCTTTCGCAGTGTATCGAAAAGCGTGCGACGAAGGTCTGGCCATAGAGAGACCGGGCGTTCGATCTATGGAGAGTCTGGAAGAGTTCAAACAGTGGCACGAGGATTGGGGCTGGAAATCTGAATATGTTCGCTATGTTGCAGAATAGGCAGGTCTTGCGGTCAAGCAACGAGCTTTCCGTCAAAGGAATTTTACTCGACGGCGGCCATAAGTGGGAAAATTCTGCCAGTAGCGAGAAATCGCTGGCAGTCCAGGTGGTGGAATTGGTAGACACGCAAGCTTGAGGTGCTTGTGCCAGTTTGGTGTGGGGGTTCAAGTCCCCCCCTGGGCACACAATGAGACTTTACCGAACCCGCTTTCTTCCACTGAAGAGCGGGTTTTCTTATGCCCGGATTTACGCGAAGATCTCGCGGCGGAATTTCCTGAGACACTCGCGGCGGAATTTCCTGAGATGCTCGCGGCGGGGACTCTCGGAAGATTCTCTAACGATCCTTCTTCAATGGCGGATTCAATCTCCGGCCGTACGAGCAGGCTGTAAGGTTTCTGCCACTTGAGTTTCAACTCTCCCTCTTCGCTCAACGTAAGGCCCGACGTCATACTCTTTAAAACTTTCAGTTTCTCTGCCGGTCGGCCCGCGCGCAGG
>JBNLFC010000432.1:0-3243 GCA_050305335.1 Leptospirales bacterium | reverse complement strand
AATATGAACGGCCAGACCCGCCAGTACGGGAAGAATCATTTCTGTGGTAGCTGTATTAGAGGTCAACTCTGTCAAAAGTGATATGCTCAGCGAAACGATGAAGATTAACGCAATGGGGTGAAGATTGACTGCTCCACTCATCTGTTCTCCGAACCATAAGCTCAGTCCCGATTTTGCAAAAGCACCCGCAAGAGCGAATCCGCCACCAAAGAGGAGAACAATTTTCCAGGGCATTTTTCTGGCTGTCTCCCAATCCAGAATGGTATCGCCGGGTCTTTGAAGGGATGGAATCGCAAAAAGAAGTCCCGCAAGAAGGATAGCTACAGTCCCATCGTTGATGTACGTTGCATGCTGAAAGAGGGAACTCCATCCAGGGATTGTGATCGGTCCCAGTACAATCTTCATTCGGAATACCCAGAGAAAACCCAGCAGAATAAAAAAGATGAACACCAGCCACTCCTCAAATCTCGTTTTGCCAAGTTCCTTTAAGTAGTTTTGAAAAGTTCCCGGAGCAACGACTCGTCTGGCCCGGGGACGAAAGATTAGCAGGAGGATGAACCAGGCCGAGATGAACATAGAAATGGAAACAGGCATTGCGAAAATGAGCCAGCGTGCGAAGCTAATACCGGGTGCTTCGGGAAACAGTATTGAAAAAATTCGAGCAAAGGAGAGATTGGGTGGAGTGCCCGGAAGTGTTGCGATCCCCCCTATGGAAGAGCTATAGGCGATGCCCAAAAGAAGTCCAACCCCATATTTTTTTCCCTCTGTTTCCGGCAGTCCTCCTTTCAGTTCTCCGATCACTGACATGGCAATGGGAACCATGAGCATGGCTGTGGCTGTGTTGGACATCCACATAGAGAGAAAGGCTGTTGCTCCCATGAATCCAAGAAGCACCCTGCCAGGTCCTGCTCCGGATATCACAAGAATCCAGAGCGCCAGTCTGCGATGGAGTCCCCATTTTTCCATAGCCAGAGCCATGAAAAAGCCGCCTACGAACAGAAAGATGATATGATTAAAGTATGCGGAAGAGACTGTTGTTCCATCTTGAACGCCAAGCAAGGGAAAAAGAGCCACCGGAATCAGAGCGGTGACTGCCATGGGTAGAGCATCCGTGATCCAGAAAATCGCCATCAATACCGCAATGGCAAGAGTTTCTGTGACTTCAGGCTTCCCGGGTTTCAAATCGGCAAACAAGTATATACCACTGAATACCGTTAACCCCAGAAGGAGTCCTGCAAATTTTCGATTTGTTAAATTGAACCCTCGCATCATCGACTGCTTCCCGATCATGGATATATATATATTTCAGATCCCACAGGCACTGTTTTGAATAATAGATCCATCTCATCGTTGCTTACGGCTATGCAACCATAAGTCCAATCGCGCCAGGTGTGGAGCTGGCCAAGCCAGCTCCAGATTGGTTTTGTGCCATGGATCAGTATTGCTCCTCCTGGATCGACTCCTTTCTCTTTCGCTTCCCTTGTCTGTTTGCCAGTCGGGTAGGAGATGTGCAGCCCTTTATAATATTCAGATTTTTCTATGCGATAGTCTATGATGTATTTTCCCTCGGGTGTTTTATTATCCCCCGACATCTCTTTGGTGCCCACAGGGTTTCGACCCAGTGCGACTGGCATCTTCTGTAAGGTATGATCACCCTGCTTCACAAGAAGCAATCGTCTGGATTTGTATACTTCTATATATAGTTTCTCTTTTGAAGGAGATGCCAGAAGCAGACTCCCGGAAAAGTTCATCACCAGCAGGGTGGCTATTGTCAGTCTGTTTTTAAGCGCAAGCTTTTGCCAGCTTTTTCGGGTTTGCACCTGAGCCTCCGGATTTTTCAGGATTAGATCAAAGTAAATATCTGTTCATCTTTTTCTTGCTATAAGAATCCACCCCCGGGGCGTTCGCGTTTGTTCTGTATCAAAGAAGCCACTGCGCAGTGAAAGAATTTCAAAGTGCTTCTCTACGGCAGGAATGAACTCCGATGCGCTTCTTCGTGGTGGTCCCATTTCCCGGGGAGGGTCATCTGCGCTTCCCAGGATGCTGAGCCAGACTCCGCCGTCCTGGAGCGAGCGGGCTAGATGATGAGTGAAGCGTTCTCGCTCCGTGTTGTCTTCCATCGTGTGGAAACATCCTCGATCAAAGGCAAAGGTGAAAGGAGCCTCCTGAGCAGGATTTTCCAGGATGTCGTGCACGGCAAAGTGGATTCGATCTGAAAGGTTCGGATGTGATTTCCGGAAGAGATTCACTGCCCCTTCAATGGCAAGACTTGAAATATCAACGCCGACAACTGTTATGCCTCTGGAAGCCATCCAGAATACGTTATGGCCATGACCACATCCGATCTCCAGAGCCCGATCGGGCATGCGCGGCAGGGATAAAAGGTATTCTGTGAGATGAAGGTCGGCTCGCCCTGTATCCCATGGGAGAATACCCTCGCTGTATCTTGATTCCCAGAACTCTGCATTTCTTTCCATATGGCAATTCTCCAGTGCTATGATTCACTTTTCAATGAAATGTGATAGCGTAAATTTTCTCAAAATAAAACTTCTCATTCATCGTCTGAAATAATGTGGCCCCGATGGGCCCGTTCCTCCTTTCTGGTGCAGAGTGCAAATAGTCTCACAACCCGCATGAATGGCAACAGATTCGATTATGGGAAGCATAACAAAAAAAAGAGAACAGGAGAATCTTGCAAAAAAAGAGAAGCCCAACCTGATGGGTCTGCTCAAACCCTATCGGAAAATGCTCATTCTGCTGGTAATCTTCACTCTTTCGGGCAATGGAATGAACCTGATCATTCCCAAAATTGTATCTCACGCCATTGATACGTATACCGCAGGCAACTTTGTGCTACAGAGCATTGTGATCCAGTTTTTACTGGCCACACTGGTGATATTCATCTTCACCTATCTCCAGGCAATTGTGCAGACATTTGCATCGGAACGTGTGGCCCGTGATCTCAGAAAAGAACTTTCCGATAAGATATCCCGGCAGGGCCTCTCGTTCATTCAGAAGGCCAACCCTTCGAAACTGCTGACCAATCTGACCTCGGACATGGATTCAGTGAAGATGTTTGTATCCATGGCTGTCTCCACCATTGTCTCCTCGGTATTCCTTATTGTAGGGGCATGCATATTGTTACTGACTATCAACTGGCGACTGGCTTTGCCGGTGATCACCATGATTCCCCTGATCGCAATTACCTTTGCCTTTGTATTAAAGAAAGTTAAAGTATTATTC
>JBNLFC010000431.1:0-3247 GCA_050305335.1 Leptospirales bacterium | reverse complement strand
AAGCAGCAGATTTTACAAGATCGATGTGATGCTGTGTCATATAGCGATCCGGCGTGAACTGATCTATGAGGAGAAAAAGATGATCTGCATGATCGTCCGTAAGGCTCCCTTCCAGATACATATTGCAAAGTGTTTGCAGACCAATAGCACGGACCACAGGGTTTTCTTGATTTCGTGCAAGTTCCAGAGCAGGACCAAGGATGATTTTATGATATACTGGAAGGAGACTGGAGATTAAATCAATTGCGCCGAAAGAGGTATCAGCAGGCAATCCATGAATGTAACGAATGAGAATTTTCAATGAGTCCGGAGTTCTGCTTCGCACCAGGCATCGAATGGCTGTGGAGCACCAGTGATTGTTCATTACCCAGCTTTGCTGAGCTTTGCACTCACCAATCATTGCTTCCAGAACCTTCAGGGCTTCACGATCGCCATGAGCCGCACTTTCGGTCAGGCCAACCAGTTCCATCATAAAGGCATATCCCTGTCCCAGGGTGCGCAGGCGTTGAAGGGACTTTTCGATATTACTCCAGTCCATTAAGGACAGTTATAGAGAATAGTATTCATTGGTGAAGACAATTTTATGCTTTTTTTACGGAAAATGAAGTGTTGAAAGATCGCAACACGGCGCTCCCGGAAAATGCATCGAAGTTGGAAACAAATCTCAGAACTCATACAAACATGTGAGACCTGCTTTGTGATGCGCCTGGCAAATGGACTTTATTGAAGTGACATAATGCTTAATTTTTATGACATCTATCATCCCCCATTCAGATTAAAAAGTACGCGTTAATCAGGACAATATTGGAGGAAGAGAGCATAGGAAATTTGTCAACAAATCAACCCTCGGGCTTCGGAGTCATGCTTGCCGGCTCCGGGTAATAGATCGATTCTGACAGCTGGCGACGCTTTTTGTAAATCCTGAAGAGGATTCATTCAAATCAAAATAGGCACAGCTTTTCAAAGTATATTTTAATTCAGATAATGAATTGATGATGGCGCTCTTCACATCTTTCTTTATTGCCTTTGCGTTGATGGCACTTGCCATCTATATTACGATACGACTTACCCTTTTTCACAGGGTTCGCAAAAGAAGCGATGGGTCTCGGTCTCACATTAAGGTTGTTGACGAACACGATTACAGGGCACTTTACTTTCTCCATAGCGATGGTAGCAAATCATTGGAAAGTGCCATGGATCACAAAGATCCTGTACGTTTGATGCTTCCATATTCCGAAGTCATGTACGTCATTCACCTGCTTGCTCCATCCATTCGACGAGTGCTTCTTGTGGGACTGGGTGGCGGAAGCATTCTAAAGTATTACAGAAGAAAAATGCCATGGATCGATATCACAGTCATCGAGCTTGACCACAATGTGTTGCAGGTAGCCCGACAGCACTTCCAGGTAAGTCACTCAGAAGCCAGATGCGTAAAAATCGGCGACGCTTTTTCTTATCTTTCCAGCAACAGGCAGCCTTTTGATGGAATACTGGTAGATGCATACATTACTTTTTCGGCAACCACCGATTCCATGGGGGTCCCTCTTCACTTAAAGTCACAACAATGGTATGAACTTTTGCGGGAAAACATATCACACGGAGGGATCATTGCCTTCAATATCAATACTTCAAAAGAGACCATTCAGGATCTGGAAGATATGCGCAAAGTTTTTCCAGAAGTCCGTTCATGCGCCGTACCGCGCAGAAGACAGATCTGTGCACTCTGCTCCACAGATACCATCGCAATCAGAAAAAACGAAATTCGAAAACTGGCCTATGAACTGGACAGCCGCATCGGAGATGGAACTCACTTCCGCGAACTCGTAGACCTTGTGTAAGATCGAACTGCTGAGAGCTATCAGCCAACCGCTGCCAGCTCACTCCAGCAGGCTTTTGATGATTCTACCTATGGCTGTATTGTTCCCCAGACTTCCGTGGAATTTTTCCGTGGCCTCCGATGGACCGTAAGTGATGACTAAAATAGGCGTGGAGGAGTGAGTGCCTGTCGCCCATACAACTCCTGTATACAGCGAAAGAACATGGGCTAACCTGTGAAAGGAAAACTCTTCTTTATCGTAAGGATAAAAAGAGTTCTCGTAATCCAGTTCTACCAGAGCAACAGGATCGGTAAACTTTCTGCCAGAGTTACCCTCTGGCTTCACACCCTCAAGGATGTAGCGCGCTTCATCATCCGTTACGGATATGCCGGTTGCTTGAAAGAGCAGACTCCTGAAAGATGAAATATTTTGTGAGGCTGGAGGCAGGGAATGAAAGCGATCTACCAGCTCCTTATAACTCATTTTCTGACCAAACAAAAGATCGAGTGTATCCGGACTTCCAAAATCATATTTTGGGGAAAACTCCATATCTGAGAAAGCCGGGCCTGGCAGTTTAATGGGATGAGGATGACGCTGAGTGCGATATGTGAATCCGGGCAAGCCGGTTTCATGATCGGCCAGGACAATCACCAGCGTATCATCCCTCTGCTTCGCCCAGCGATAGACGTAACCGACCACATCATCAAAACGAATTACCTCATTCAGCATGGTTCCGGCATCATTGTTGTGAGCGGCCCAATCGATCTGTCCTCCCTCAATCATAAGCACAAAACCATCGGGATCCGCTGAGAGTATGCGAATGGCTGCCTCAGTCATCTCCAGAAGGTCAGGAACGGTACGGACTGGATTGAATTTTTGACTCCTTTCTTGAATTCCATCAGGCATTCCACTTTGACTGAAAAGACCCAGCACCTTTCCGGAATGTATGCTTTTTAACTGATTCAGAGAATAGGCCATTCGATAGCCCTTTCCCTTAGCTTCCAGAATTAGATTTCTATTATCATTCCTTCGGGAAATCAACGGAAGCTTGCCTTCAAAAATACGTGCCGCTTCATCACGGTCACCCAGACCATCGGTCTGAACATGCTCAGGTAGAAAAAAACTTAAACCGCCAGACAGCATCACCTCCATACCAGAATTGACCATGTCAATAGCGATCTCATTTTCCATGCTGCGATGAGCTCTATGGGCAACGAACGCTGCCGGTGTAGCATGGGTCAGCCTGGTATTGGAGACGACACCTGCAGCTTTCCCCTGTTTATGGGCCAGCTCAAGTACATTCTCAACCGGATAGCCCCCCGCATTCACACCGATCATCTCCGAACCAGCATCTTCCCCTGTAGCCATTTGCGTGGCCGAGGCAGCCGAATCGATTACCAGGGTCCCTGTGGCGGAGGGGAAAACCATAC
>JBNLFC010000430.1:0-3252 GCA_050305335.1 Leptospirales bacterium | reverse complement strand
CGCCTTGCATGGATCCAGAGTGTGGATCAGGCGGCGGATAATATACGGAATTGGGAGAATATGCGAATACCGTAAAAATCATGAGCTAATTTCCGTCGATTTAAACGAGTTAGGCGAAATGCGCTTGCTTTTCTCTATTGCGATATTACAATATTAATTTAAACTAAAAAAGGTGATATAATGTGTTCAACACAGTATCTCTGCTCCTGGGGAACAGTAATAAATCTATTGCAATTTATAGCGGTATTAATTTCAGGCATTTGGATCTTTTGGCATTTCAAACTCTTCCGAAATGACAAGTGGAATCTAGAGATTTCAGTGGAGACGAATCATTTTCCTTACAATACCGGACATTCGCTAGTATCCTTAAAATTCAGCCTAAAAAATATTGGAAAAGTTAAGATTAGCCCCGGTAAGCAAGGGTTTACAGCTTCGATTCGTGAGATTCCAAAAGAGATGAGAAAAAACGGAATAATAATTTGGGAAAATTTGCCTTCAGGAATAGACAAATTTGATATTCTGAAAACCTACGAACATAGACCAAATCGGAAGTATGAGCTCGAACCTAATTGCACTTATCATGAGATACTCAATATAATCCTGGAGAAGAATCGGTTTTATTTTCTTTTAATAGAATTCTGGTGGAAGGATGACAAAGATGGCATCCGTGAGTATCATCTTATCAAATCATAAGAGATGATTCTGTTTGGGAGACTATGGTTATTTTTGCCCGCGCACTTCGCTTCACTGAGGCCGGTCTGCTGCGCTCCTCGTCGCTGCTTGTCGTTCAACACGATGAAGCCAATAGTCTCAATCAAGAACCCCTTCCCTACCTCCCGCCAGCGATCCGCGAGACTGCCGCAGGCAGGCAGCTTCAGAGCGCGTCCCTGCGGCGCACTATTACAATCAACCCCAGGTCAGTGTGGTGTTAACCCGGCATCTACAGAAAATTTAAACCAGACGTGCATGGCACACCTGACAGCGAAGCAAGGAGTGCGAAGCGGTTGTTGCTCCGGGCAAGGAGGCCCGGCGCAACAACTCAGGTAGTGCCATGACACGTCAATTCCTCACACATCGAACCTTATTATCAGTTCGCACAATATCCCCTTGAGGCCCATGGTAATAAAAGCTACCATACCCAAGATTTGCAGACGATGCACCATCGGCAGATTCACTGGCTTTGTCGTTGCTTCTCTGGGCACCTGCTCCATGAACATCCAGGTAGGAGCAGGAGGGACCTTCACAGAAGTAACCGTCAGCCCGACCGAATGAGAGATACACCGCATTGGTGGCGTCATCGTTGTCATCCAGATGGGTGGTGGAGCTCCAGTAGTAGGCGTAGTCGGTGGCTCCATTTTCATTTATGAAAGATGTTGCACTGAAAATCGAATGGAGAGCCGCGCTGGAGCTTGTATCCGCTGACCGGGAATAGTCCATGATACTCTGCAGCTCTTTGGCATCTGGCAATCTCCAGTCTGTTTGTGCGCCAGTAGTAGCGGCCGTACATGTATCCACAGCATTTTGCCAGCTCGTGGATGATGCGTCATTTTTTTGCCACATCAAACCCGTAGCACTGTCTGTCACCGTCCCGTTGCCATTGTCTGTGAAATTGTTCAATCCATAGGATGTATTGCCTCTCACGCAACGAACATAAAACTTCTTACTCCCGCAAGGGTATCCTTTTATACGGCCATCCACGAAATTCAGTCCAAACATGGTGGTGTCCCCATGCATAGTTGTATAGACATAGTTGGTGCTTGTGGCATACTGAGCATCGATGATTCGATCACCGGCACTGGTATCTCCGAAAGCCTTATCAAAATAGGAGGTATCGATAAACAGTGTTAAAAGCGAGGTATTATAGCTGGTCTGGTCCACCACGCTGGCGTCCTTACCACTGAACTCGATGAGGGAATAGAGGGTCTTCACATCGGGAAGCCTCCAGTCGGAGTAGCCGCCCAGCTCCAGGTTTTCGCAGTAAGTGACCGCGTCATTCTGATACTTTTTATCACTATAATTCACAACACCGTCGCCATTGAGGTCCGAACTCTGGGTCCACATGAGGCCTGTGTTGTTGTCCGTTACAACTGTGCTGCTGGTGGCTGTGTAGGAGGGTGCATTGCCAGGAAATTGGGCATCGTAGCTGTAATTGCTACTGTTGCACGCAACGGTAGCACCGGAGGCATCGTAGCAGGTAGTCTGATTGGTATCCACCACAGTATACTGCGCGCTGGAACTGGTGGTGGTTGCAGCCGTAGCACCGGCATAACAGCCTCCCGAACTATTCAGATACATCAGGGCAAGGAGGGCAAGCGTGGAATCATCGGAGTTGTTCGATGATTTGCATGCAGAGAAGGAGGGTATCAGAAAAGCCCCCAGCAAAAATGCTTTCAGTTTCAGAGACATGGCTGATTTCTCCTTGAATTTTTTTTTGATTGAGTGTTGCCAGATCTTCGCAACAAAGGAAGAATAGCATCCAATGATGAAGGAGTCGTCCGAACCCGGAGGCCCGGACCATTTTTTCAGTCAAATCCAGTATGAATTTGCTACCTGCTTCCATTTTTGGTTTCTGTCTTTTTTCGATTTTTCTGGTGATGGCAAGCGGCAGCCGCAACCGGGCCAGGTTTTTTCTCTCGGGCCTGATGTTACTTCTTGCCATTCCTCAGCTCATCCATGGTTATTTTGGGCCCGAAAAGGAGTGGCATCCAATCATATACCTTTTCATTGGCCTCCATAGTTTCTACTATGGCCCTCTGCTCTATTTTTTTGTTCTGCTTTTGACGGATCGCAGCAGGAAGTTGCGCGGCCATGATCTATTGCACTTCCTTCTACCTCTGTTACTTTTCGCCCCTTTTTTCGTATCTCCCTTGCGCAATGAGCTTACAGGAAAGCCAGTATACGAATGGATCCTCTACCTGACCCAGCTTTTCAGTGTTGTCACCTATTCCACGATTGCGTACCGAAAAATCGATGATTTTATCCCGGATCCACTGATCGAAACCGGAGCCCGTATTAGAGTGCGAGGACACAGTCTGGAGATAACAATTCTAATATTTGCAGTGGTATGGGTATTGCAGTCGCTTTTGCATTTCATACCTGCATCTACAGTTCCCATGCATCTGATTCGGGGTTTTTTAATTCTTACGTATTCATTGTCAATCTGCTATATTGGAGTCCTCTACTTTGCGGTAAATCAACAAACTTCTTCCGGAGAAGCACCGCCTGAACAGGTGTCTCCATCCATATTTGCAA
>JBNLFC010000429.1:0-3254 GCA_050305335.1 Leptospirales bacterium | reverse complement strand
CACTCTCAGCCAATCAATGCCGACTCCTGGAGCCTGCTACGCATCCGGAGCAACGGGATGCATCTGTAACCGCGGCGCATTCCGGGGCTACCGTACCTGGCAATAGTGTTGATGGAAAGACCGAAGCCTTTCATGATGTTGCAGCGTCCCATCAAGCAACGGGCATCAGTTCTCAATCAGGCAAATCCCATCCTGAACTGGAAGACTTTCGAAGAGTTGAGAATTACGACTTCTCTCCCGATTCGTCTCTGGAGGCGAGAATCGGTAATATTCCCCCTTCGTTACTGTCCTACGCAAAAAAACTGGATCATCGTGAAGACTACAAAGAATATACTCCACCCCCGGAGGAGCTGGAACTCATAACCGACACCCTGCAGAGTATGCCGCCGCTCATGCATCGTGCACTCCGCCAACAGCTTATTGGCATTTATTTTGTGGAAGACTTTGCCACTTCCGCCATGACGGACTGGCTCCTGGACGATGAAGGTAACATTTATACTTTCATAATTTTCCGCCCTGAGACTCTACAGAAGAGCCTCAATGACCTGATAACGGATCGGGAAAATACAGCATTCCATGATGCAGGCAAAGGAGATAGCGTTTCCCTTCATCTCGAAGATCAAAACGATGAAACAGTGATGGAGCGTGGATTTCACTATATCCTTTATCATGAAGGAGCCCATGTCATGGACTACATCTGGCAGATTACGCCGGCCGTGGAAGAAAGCGTGAAACCGTACCAGAAACCTCTTCCAGGTCTGGAGCGTTCATTTGTATCTGTCTGGAAAAATGACAGCGGAGTGCGGAAGAAATACGATTTCTCAGGCAGGTCTCTGGTTCATTTCTATGGCTTAAAAGGAGATCCTCTCATTACTCACAGGGATGCTCCTAAAATTTATGAGGGACTTGCCAATTCACCTTTTGTATCCCTCTATGGTTCTCAATCCAGAACAGAAGACTTTGCCGAGTTGATTGCCTGGTATGACCTGCTGATTCGATCAGGCTACCGCAGCTATGTTACCATCCGTTTCAATGGAAAGGATATACAGATTAGAGAGCTTGCCCGGACAACGGAGCAGAGGGAGCGGCTGGAATCTGTTGCCCCATATTTTACAGCCAATTGATGCTTTTTGCTTTCAGTAAAAGCCATGTTTGTATTTAAATCTTTCTATCAAGAGTCTCAATAAATAACATGGAAACTCATAGCCCGGGCAGAAGCTGGATATCAGGGGTGGAGTATGTCTGAATACGACGACCAATCGAGGGGAAAAACAAACGCGCCGGTTGATATTGGAAAACGAAAGATGGCGCAGGAACTGGAGCGAGAGATCCAGGGTCTTTTTGGAATCGACCGAGGGGATATTGAAAGAGCCATCGATAGACTCTATGCAGGCGAAATTTCTTTGCATGGAGAGGGTCGAGAATCATTACCGGAGCACACAGCGCGGGCCATCGCCAGCCTGGATGCCCTGAGTGCTCTTGTGGGCGAGTTGACACTGGAAGAGAAATGGCAGGAGATTCAAATGATTCTGGAATTGGTGGAGCATTACAAGAATCGATGGAGCAGTGCGCTTGCCGATGGAATAGATCAGCGAGGAGACGATCATGAATGAAATCGATCAGTTGACAGAACAGCTGCGAAAAATGGGAGGTACCAGGGCGCCTGTGAGCAAGAGCAAAAAGGTCAACGCAAAGTTGGAGGCTCTGGACAAAAAAATTGATAAAGCTAAGGTGGATGTGACCAAAAGGCAGGCGGCCCTGGAAGAGGCGAACATGCGGTTGAAGCTACTGCGGGTCCAGCGCCAAAAATTGCATGGGCAACTGGAAAAAGCGGAGAAAAAGATACTTGGTATTGCCGCAAAGTCGAAGAGCGGCAGAAGGCGTTGAACTTCATTGTATTTTCTCATCCCCTCTTTTTTTTTTACTTCCGTTCCTGCCCACCTCCGCTGACTTGATTCTATAATATAACAGGCAGGCAATGTATGACTCGTCTCCCCTCTTTTTTTGCCGTAATGGCAGTTCTTCTGGCTCTTTTTGTTGTCGGTGAAAGCACCTCTTGCTATGGGCAGCAGGCTGCCGGGGTACCTTCACGAAAAGGGCTTTTCACTGTTATTAAAACTGACAGAGGAGACCTGGTGCTGGAGCTATTCCCGGATGCGGCGCCCAAAACCGTAGATAATTTTGTAACTCTTGCCAGACAGGGTTTTTACAGGAACGTCGTTTTTCATCGCGTTATTCCCGAATTTATGGCACAAACCGGTGATCCTACTGGAACAGGTCAGGGAGGTCCCGGCTATCGTTTCAATGATGAAATAAATGCAAAGGCCCTGGGACTGGATCGAATGAAAATGAAGGATCATGGAGAGTATGCCAATCCTTTGAATATGGCTATTAGCGTTCAAATCATTCGCAAGCTGGAAATCAAGAGTGAAGAAGAGTGGAATCGCAGAAAAAGTGAGGTGGAGGCTGAATCCCAGAAGGCTTTGAAATATATGCTAAAACTGTCGGTCATGGAGGTTCTGGAAAAGGCAGGCTATGAATTTAACAACGCTATTCCCTCCAGGCACATGATTCGGGGATCACTGGCTATGGCCAATGCAGGTCCCAATACCAATGGTTCTCAATTTTTCATCAATCAGGTGGATAATTTGC
This sequence comes from Leptospirales bacterium, assembly GCA_050305335.1. Taxonomy (GTDB): domain Bacteria; phylum Spirochaetota; class Leptospiria; order Leptospirales; family Leptonemataceae; genus JBNLFC01. Next base: position 602 of record JBNLFC010000429.1, on the reverse strand, counting down.
GACTGGATGGCTTGCATACCGTTTTTGGTCAGCTGGAGGAGCCCTCGTTTTCAGTGCTCAATGAAATCATCCGGGCAGGCAATAGCAACAGTAAAATTCTCAGCGTCGAGATCATCGATAAGCGGAAATAAATCGCGCTGCATCCCGTGAATCGCTCTATCCATTCGATAGAGCGATTCAACAGTCGAATTTTTACTATTCGATCAAGCGTTTTTATTAAAATAGGTTTTTGACTTAGCTACGTCAGGAGTGATAGTATCTTTACCAGGTTCCCAGTTGGCGGGGCAAACTTCACCATGAGCAGCGCTGAACTGCAAAGCATGTACCAATCGCAATACCTCTTTGGTGTTGCGACCAATGTTATTCGAGTTGATCATTGAGATTTTGAGCACTCCATCGGGGTCGATTATAAAAACCCCTCGAAGGGCAATCCCGTCTGCCTCCAGAAGGACTCCATAATTGCGTGAAATTTCTTTGGTTATATCTGCTATCAAAGGGATTTTCAGCTCACCCAATCCACCCTCTTTTCGGGGTACATTCACCCATGCAAGGTGGCTGAATTTGCTATCCACACTGCATCCGATTATCTGAGTATTCGACTT
>JBNLFC010000428.1:0-3260 GCA_050305335.1 Leptospirales bacterium | reverse complement strand
TGCCTTCTGCCTCTTCAGCCAGAACTTTCTTAACCTGGTCTGGATTCTCGACTCCAATGAAGGAGAGAAGATGATCATCTGTGATAGGCAGATTCATAAGATCCAGACGATAGAGATTGGGAAAGTATTTCACAATGTTCGTACTACCTGCGCCTGACACCGAAGTCCAGGAAACATTGAGGAATGCCAGATACGGCTTATCCAGCAAACGGAGTCCGTTCTCATCAATGCGAGTCTTTGAAACATCCAGCATGGAGAGGCTTTTTGCGCTTTTCAAGGTGGCCAGGGCACGATCCGAAATAGGAGTGCCTTCCAGGTTCAGATAATAGATGCCATCCTGGCGGGCAATCTGGCTCATTCCACCATCTCCCACGCGCGAATAACTTAAAGAGAGCGCAGTCAACCTGGAATAGTCGGGCAATACAGCAAGATCATCGTTGGAGTAGTCTTTTCCTCGTAGCGCAAGAGATCGTGCCAGCGCCCTTCGACCCATCTCCTTCTGGCAAAGACTCTTCTGAGCGTCATCGGTCTGACTCTTACAATCCAGTCTGGTTGTGGGGGTAAAGGGTTTGGTATCGGCCATGAGGGAAAGTGCAGGCAAAGCCATCATTACGATCCCCGGTAGCACCATCAGCTTTCCGGTTCTATAAAGTGAGTATGAATTAAAATTTCCCTGTTCCATGGATCCCCCGAGTTCTATATGCCGAGATGGCTATTGAAACCACTTCTCTTGCACATTGATTTTTAAATTAATAGATCCAAAAAAGCACGCAACTCTTTTCTCCTGGCATACGGTTGAAAAACAGCCCCGTAAGTCTGCCTTCCGCGCGGTCTTTCGAATATGCGAACCGGTCAGTGAACCTCTTGCTGTGTTGAGATTGAGAATTGTAACAGAAAATTGTAGTATCCCACCAGGAATTCTGCGAAAGAATTTGGCCTATGGGTCGTTATACCGGGAACGAATTGAAAGGAAAAATCGCCTTAATCACAGGCGCCACATCAGGCATTGGAAAGGCAGCAGCCATTGAACTGGCCAGGCAGGGCGCCAGTATCATTATGGTGGGAAGAGACATAATCCGTGGCAACCTGGTTGTGGACGAAGTGAAGCAACTCTCCGGCTCACGGGAGGTAAGGCTGGCAAAAGCGGACCTTTCCAGTATGAGCGAGATTGTCACAATGTCTCATAGCCTCCAACGGCAGACAGACCACCTGGATATTCTGGTGAACAATGCAGCCCTGGTTCCCATGCAACGACAGATAACATCCGAAGGCCTGGAGATGCAGTGGGCCATCAACTACTTTGCCCCTTTCGTATTGACCAACCATTTACTAAATTTGTTAAAAAAAAGCCAGGATCCACGCATCATCAATGTCTCCTCCGCGGCCCACAAGCATGGCCATATCAGGCAAGAAGAGTGGACCGGCGGCGCCAGCGATAAGAAATACCGACCCCTGTCTACTTACGCAGCCACTAAACTGGCCAATCTGTTGTTCACTCTGGAGTTGAGTCGAAGACTGGAAGGAACCGGAGTAATGGTGAACGCAGTTCACCCGGGAGTAGTGGCCACAAATATCTATAGAATGATCCCCCCTCCTGTTTCCACTCTGATCAAACTCTTTATGCTATCCCCGGAAAAGGGGGCTGCCACTATCATTCATCTTGCCAGCAGTGCTTCGATAAAAGGAATCACCGGTAAGTACTTTGCAAAGTCTAAAATCATGGAGCCATCCAGCCAGGCGAAAGATTCGGAACTGGCGCAATGGCTGTGGCAGGAAAGTGAAGCGTTACTGGGAGCCCATATCATTTGATCCAGGGCAGAAGCAGAACCGAATCTATTGTTGATCGATTATGCTTTTGCGTTTTTTCTCATACTCTTCATCCGTCACAAGCCCCTTATCATGGGCCTCTTTCAGATCTGTGAGTCTTCTGGTTAGAGTATCCTCACCATTACGAGGCGGTTTCCCGGACCCGGGGGCATTTTCCTCCGATGCACCATTAGAGGATGCTGGTTTGAAAGAGGAGAGCGTATCCGCAGGCACCACGGCCCAGGTGCGGTGCAGCTTTCCATGAATGATCTTATACTGGAAATGAGACGATGGGACCAGGGTTAAATCTGGATACGCTTGCTCGGCACTGACGGGAAGTACGTCTTTCCATGTATCATAATCCAGAGGATCCACAACCGGCAGCTCTTCACGGATCTCACCAAAAAGCACGTTGAAGCCGTCTCCATCCAGCCAGAGAATCATCGTGTTGCGCTCGTCCCTGCTCAATACAGCCTTGTCTTCGTCATATTTTGAAATGACGACCATCCGATCCCCATCCTGCAACCTGGGGATCTGCTGCAGAATCGCCGGAACAACAAAATCCAGGGCACCACCCGGATAGACATTCTGTTCGGAAATACCCCATACAGTATCTCGATGATAGCGAAATGAGCTCAAAAGCCCTTTTAAATTCTCTTCAGAAATGTCGGGAAAGTTCTCAACCGGTTTCAACTCCTGAGCAATGTCGGAATCAGGATAATCAGTCTGGGACAAACGGTAAATAACCACATTGCTGTAGTCTACCATAGGTTGAATTGCAGTGAAAGCGGAAGAACATGAGAAAAGGGTAAGCAGCACCACCGCCAATAGAAATCCATAGCCCGTAGAGCGAACCGATTGTGCAAGGTTCAAGAAATATGTATTTATAGAAATCTTCTCAGTCACCGCTCTTTTCACACCTGACCTCCTGGGCAGCAAGAACTCATCGTGTTGAGATATGTTCTTGATGATAACCCGTTTACAGAAAGAGTTCCGGGAATTGACTTTCTGCCTCTTCCTCACTGAGAATATGAAATATCTTTGTTAGACCGGATAGGCGAAATACGGAATCCATGGACTGGTTCAAGCCATAAAGAAATAGAGAAGCCTGCCGCTCTTGAACTATATCCTGGAACTTCAGCATAGCGCCCACTCCGGAGCTGTCCATAAACCGCAAAGGAGAGAGATCTACTACAACTCTTCTATGCATCGTCTTCACCAGGGGGGTCGCTTCACCCATGAATCTACCCGCATTTTCCATTCGGAGATCCACATGTACACGAAGCACCAACACCTCGTCAGCATCCCGAACAACAGTTATGATTGCAGCCTCTGAATCCACGTAATCACACTTTCTCTGTTTTTAAAAATATATTATGTAATATATATTGGATCAATATGTTCACAAATGTTTGTTTTTAAAAATCAGTAGCGACGGGCCTTAGACCACAGTA
>JBNLFC010000427.1:0-3264 GCA_050305335.1 Leptospirales bacterium | reverse complement strand
GATGAGATCGCGCGGAGAGAGAATCTAGCACCCTTTCGCGTCTTATCCAATCAAACTATCATAAATCTCTCTCGAAATCCGCCGGAGAATCGCTTTGCTCTGGAGCGGCAGGGGTGGATCCACCGTCGATTTCTGAAAGAGGAGGCCGATCGTTTTGTTTATGCTATAGAGAATGCCACGCCCATTGCTGATCACAATCTACCTGTGCCGGAACTTTTCGCTGCAGAGGATGAGGAAAGGTTCAATAACTTAAAAAAATGGAGAACTACCACGGCTCAGCGGCGCAAAATGGATCCAGCGATGGTATTGAGTAATAGAGTGATTCAAGAAATCGTGAAGCTGCATCCGACCTGCCTGGAAGATCTTCACAGGGCCGGATTAATGAGCGAAGGGAAACTTCGTCGCTACGGTGAAACAATCATGTCAATAATTCAGGGAGTGCTACATACAGATGTTTAAAAAAATAAATATTTCAAGAATTACAATAATAAATGTAATGCTGGTGTCTCTCATCGTGGGCACTCTGGTAAGCCCGCTGGTTTATGGAGGATTTCGTAACCTGATAACAAGAGGAGATTCCGACATGGCAGGCCCTCTTACGGAAAATGATCAACATGCTCTGATCCAGTTGCAGCAGGGCTATATCAATGTCTACAAAAAGGTTTCCCCTTCGGTAGTTTATATCAGGACCAATATGCTTGTTAAACCACGTTTTTTTATGGATTACTACAGACAGGTGGAGGGAGCGGGTTCCGGTTTTATCATCGATGCCGACGGTTACATTGTCACCAACAATCATGTGGTGAAAGGTGCCAGATCCATCGAGGTGATTTTTCATGACGATGCAAGAGCTTCCGCTCGTCTTGTGGGTCGTGATGAATCCAGCGATGTGGCTCTTCTCAAGGTGACTCCCTCTTCCCACTATGTTCCAGCAACTCTGGGGAACTCGGATAAAGTGGATGTGGGTCAGCTGGCCTTTGCATTAGGCGCTCCTTTTGGGCTGGATCGTACATTTACCACCGGTATCATCTCGGCCAAACACAGGATCATTGATAACAGCCGTTTCTCCCGACTGCAGACTGACGCTGCCATAAACCAGGGCAACTCTGGCGGTCCTCTGATCAATGTCTTCGGGGAGGTCATCGGGATCAACCAGTCTATCCTCTCTGCCAACGGGGGAGGGAATGTGGGCATTGGGTTTGCCATCCCCATCAACGATGCAAAACATGTGATCGAGCAATTGAAAAAGGAAAAACGGGTTATCGGAAAGCCCTCTCTAGGAGTTCAGGTGGTCTCACCTTCGTCCGCATACCGTGAGTACCTTCGCATCCGTGATGATCAATCGGGAGTGGTAATCCGCTACGTCTTTCCCGGCTCTGCCGCAGAAACTGCCGGTATTGAAGAAAATGATTTCGTGGTGTCAGCCAACGGAAAGAGTATGAATTCTCCTCAGGATTTGATCGAAGAGGTTCAGAAGACAGGTGTGGGCGGAAAAATTGCGCTGGATATGATTCGAAAAGGCAAACAACTGAAACTGACTGTTACAGTTGGTGAGGATGCATCGGGAGAATGATTGATCAATTACAGGTTTCTGAAGCTCCGGGTGATTGGATTGTCATGGAAGAAGTGGACTCCACTAATCTGGAGTTACTTCAGGGCAACTATCCTGCAGGTACGGTGCTGGTGGCGCGACACCAGAAAAACGGTCGTGGGCGCAGGGGACGGCACTGGGTAGATGATCCGTCCGGTTCTTTCATTTTCTCCGCGTATCTGGAGCTGGATGCAGCGGCACTGGGGAGCCGACGGGTCCTCATGCTTCCCCTATCCGTGGGGCTGGCGACACTCATAGCTGCCCGAAAAGCTCTTGAGCTTTATGCGACTCCATCGGCGGATATGGAATTTCCCGAGAAATTGAGTCTTAAATGGCCCAACGATGTGCTGATAGAGCGAGACGGCGTGGTCCGCAAACTCGCCGGTATTCTTGTAGAGAGCGAATCTCATACGGGCCATCTCATGCGTCTTGTGATTGGAGTTGGTTTGAACTGGCGCAAGGCACCACTCAATACGGATGCGGCTCTTTTTTCCCCGGGAGCCCTTTTTGAACATGGAGAAACTGTTCCGGTGGATGAGTTTACTCCCATCTTTGTGAACTCTTTGAATTTGCGCTTAAAAGAGCTCTTTCGACCTGAGCTCCTGCTGAAAGAGTTGAGGAGCAACTTTTTTCTGGCTGGCAAACGGGTGTTGCGCAAAGGTCTTCTTTATGATGTGGTCGGTCTGGCAGACGATGGTTCTCTGGTTATATCTGACCCTCGCAGCGGTGAACTGAAGACTCTATACGATGCTGATTGGGAAGCAATTTATTAAAAGCCTGTCCCCGGAGCCATGGAGGGGTTTTGAGACAGACTTTAAGGACTCATCTTTCACGATCAGTTCTAGAAGAATCTGGATGGGCCCAGGAGGAGTCCTGAGACTTGATCCTGAGTTCACCGTCGCCTTATGTGCTAAACAGTATTCAGGAGAAAGGAAGAATGCCATCTTACATTATGGCCATCGATATTGGCAATAGCAATACGGTAGTCGGTCTTTTTGAAGACGACGCAACTTATGATATCCCTTTCCACTGGAGAACAGTAACTCAGCGCAATCGCACATCCGATGAGCTGGGGATCTTTCTTCTCGGGTTTCTTCAATCTGCGGGGATTCCATCTGGCTGGATCAAAGGTTTTCTTTATTCGTCCGTTGTTCCGTCGTTCAATCCTATTGTGGAGCGCATGGGACGAGACTATTTTCATTGTGAACCGGTCAAAGTCACTTTCGACATGGGATTGCCTCTGCAAATTCAATATCCCAGGCCCTATGAGATCGGTGCCGACCGTCTGGTCAACGCTGTGGCTGCTTCTATCATTTATCCCGGTAGAAGCATTATCATTGATCTTGGAACTGCCACCACCTTCTGTCTTTTGCTGGGCAATGAGTATATGGGAGGAGTCATTGCGCCGGGTTTGAAACTTTCTATGGAAGCGCTTTCCAGAAATACGGCGCAACTTCCACCTGTCGAATTTGCAGCACCACCGGAAGGGATACTGGGGAAAACCACAGCAACTGCCATTCAATCTGGTTTTTTTTACGGCTGGGTGGGGTTGCTCCGAGAGATCATTGAGGAGATGGGGTTGGGTGAGGAATTGGATGCGGCCTTGGAGGTCGCCAGGCGGATCGAGGCCCGAAGGAGGGAGTTCAGACTATGAGAAAAATAGCGTTGTCGAT
>JBNLFC010000426.1:0-3265 GCA_050305335.1 Leptospirales bacterium | reverse complement strand
GTTCTTTAACCCGAAGTTAGAGCCGGAAAATCCCTGGATGCTACCGCCTATGGAATACATAGGGGGATTGAGCACATCAATCATGAAGAGCTCCGGTAACGCATCCCCCACAGAACGATTGCAGCCCAATGCTACCGCAACGATACTTAATATGAAATATTTAGACCACTTCTTGATTGGACTATGACTCATATAAATCACTATTGCTATGGGTTTGAAAAAAAGAAGAGCGTAGTGAAACACTTTCAACTATCAGTACAACTCTATAACCCGAGCATCTCCTGTAACCAGAATAGGATATAAGATTTTGCCGGAGATGTCGGCGCAGATTATAGGATGACTCTCCAAAAAAGCTTTTTTTACAGGGAGTGATTCCCTGAAATAGGTCTTCAGATGGCGTTACGGGCAGATCTTTTCTGTTTAAGAAGGGTTCTTGAAGCGATTTCTATAGGCAATGGGCGTTTCCCCCATCACCATTTTGAAGTTTCGATTCAGGGCGGATTTGGAATTGAAGCCCACTGCATAACCGATGCTGAGGATGGTCCTGTCCGGTTCCTCCAGGAGCATTTTCGCAGCTTCCTGAACCCGAAATCGATTGAGGTATCCTCGAAAGTCGATCTCAAGGATATTGTTTAGTAGTTCCGACAGCTGGTGGGGTACAATGCCAAGGGTCTGGGCCACTCTGTCCAGAGAGAGGTCTTCGTCCAGATAGAGTTTTTCCTCTACTATGACCCTTTCCAGAGCGGCGATTGTGTCAGGGACGTTCAGCCCCTGGAGTTTGGAGCGGGCGTATTTTTCGTATTTTCTCCGGGAACGGATCTCCCTGTCCACCTTGCGAAAAAACATAGGGATATGAAAATCCAGGAGATAGAGCCACAGAAAGGCCACAGAAAAGCCAGCGGCGGCAAATCGTTTGTATTCGATACTTTCCATATACTGGATCGGTACGCCAAGAATCATTATGGCAATGGTCCATATGGCCAGAAAACGCAAATGCCAGATGATCGGGCTCCGCTGGCCCGGGCCAAGGATATGATCCACCCGAATTTCAACCAGTATTCGGACAAAAGAATAGCTCAAACTGAAAATACCGAGATAAACCACCCAGACCAGAGCTTTATAGTACAAGGTGAGATAGAAACTCTCCTGAAAATGGTTTAAGATTCGAATTTTATCGTTGGGGCTCGCCAGGTAAAGAGGAAGATACACGAGAGTAGCAATAAGCGTTGGGATCAAAGTCCAGTACCCCGGGAAACGAAGGATGGGCTTCCGTTTTTCTTCGGCATCCAGTGGCCGAAAGACGAGTCCCAGCACATAGGAACGAAATATGGGGCCGAACAGAAAATAAAAGGGAACATGGGTCGCGTAGAGGTACGGAAGGTTTTTTAGAATCCAGGTCTTACCCATCCCCATATTGACCATAAACACGCTCACCCAGCAAAAGATGATGGCTGTAACGATTCGATCGGGATTTCGGGGTCGGGAGATGAGCTGGCCCACAGCCTGCAACAGCGCGAATCCTGCAACGAATACCGAAAGCGCAGTGGCGATTTGATTTACGTGTCCCATGGGGGACCAATTTTACACTTTCTGCTTCCTGGTTCCAGTCGTTTTAATAAAGGTCGCACCTACCAACGAATAGGGTTTTTACCATGAAGAAAAGAAGAGCAGAAGAGGTGTGATCACTGGTTTGCAATCCAGAACCCTCTCATCCTTCCACTCTGCATGGTGAACCATATTTCAGTGCATCATAGAATGATCAATAGCAGACGCAGATCAGGTACACATCCGCAAAGTTACTTTGAAAATTGCTGCAATCACCACTCGGAACGCCGCCGTCTGGATTGAAAGTCTGACCACCCATATCCACATCAGCGAACAACGTCGCTCCCGATGAGGTGAAGCCAGAGCAATTATTTGTAGAGTCGACGCTGCCATCGGGATGGCTACCGGTCGCAAAATATGGTGCGCCACCAATATTGAATGCAGTAGTCAACGGTACGGTAAAAACCGGGCCGCCAAAGCTACTACTGAGCATGTTGCTCCACTGCGAGAGAACCGTGGCATTGATGGCACTCCCATCCCAGGCCTTGACAGGAAGACTGCTGGAAAAGCCATAGTTAGTCGGCATATTGCTCACTTGATCCGAAGCTGAGAAACTCAACAGGGCATGGTTGCCGTTGGGACAGCTGAGGCCCGCGGGTTTTGTGCTGGCGCATTTGGCATCGGCTCCCGAGCGCCCTCCCAGGTTGCCGCTTCCCCAGCCAGCTCCTGAGTTGTCCGTTGGAAAAAAGACAAGCTGGGTCACAGGTGTGCCGCTACCGGAACCGGAGTTTGCGGCTGCCAGAGCCAGGGCGGCCAATGCGGTCTCATCGCTCTGGCTTTTGGTATTGCAGGCGAAAAGCAGAAATGAAGCTATCACTACAGTTGTGAGTGAAATTATCAGCTTCCCTGTTCTTACTTGATTCATGTGTCTTCTCCTGTTTTCAATGCATAAACTTAATTATATATTTCGCTTACTTCTATTTATATTATATATAATTTTCGATACTTAATATATCATACGATGGTTCCGCATGAAAATCAATCACATGAACATGTGATTTTTTCGCTGAACAGAGTTTCTAGAAAACGGAACATGCCACGTCGGGTACACGCGCCGATCTTCTCAAAGTTTTCTCACCATGAAGAAAAGAAGAGCGGAAGAGTGTGGATAGTTTGTTGGTTACTCAACACAAACACTTTTCCAACCTTCCACTCTCCATGGTATAACACTTTCAACGATCACCTTAACTCTAACGCAATTGTTCTCGATTGTCGTCCGAATCAATCGAGCGAGACTTTTTTTGGGGCCTTCGGGGATCTTAACTATTACGTTTTTCACCATGAAGAAAAGAAGTGCAGGAAGGGGGTGGAGTGGTTTGTTACTCAATCCAAAAACTCTTCCCATCCTTCCACTCTTCATGGTGAAAATTTTATCACAGCGATTGAACCATAAAGATCGATTCGCTACTCACTCCATTGCAAATGAGGATAGCCGCTATTGATCGCGCCGTCGATGGCCCAGGTGTTTGTGAAATCCCAGCCAGCGAAATTGCTCTGTACTGCGAGGTCGATGTCTGTGGCTTTCGAGTCTGTTTGACCGGCAAGAGTGGAGTTGTAATAGCTGCTGGTTACGGCGACCGTGCTGAAGCTCACAAATCCGCCTGAAGAGGCCGAGCCACTCACGGCGCCACTGGAGTAGCAATTCTCTATTGTTAAGGAA
>JBNLFC010000425.1:0-3271 GCA_050305335.1 Leptospirales bacterium | reverse complement strand
CTCTGATCATTGGATCGCGAATGGGGAGTCCCGAAAAATTTCCACCAGACCGTTACTATGGAAACCAGGCCGCCAATTTCTGGATTTCATGGGCCTCTTCTTACATTATCGAAGATAGTCAGTCCGGTTTTCGACTCTATCCCGTGGATCTTCTACGTAAGATTGAAAAATACATTAAAAGGTCAGCAGGTTTTGTTTTTGAAAGTGAAGTGTTGATTCGAGCCTCTCGTCTGGGTTACCGCGGGCATTTCATACCCATTGAAGCTGTTTATGAGGAGAATGCCCGGCCCAGTCATTTCCAGGGATTTTCCGATGTGATGAAGATCATTCGTATGGTGGCCTGGCATATCGTTTCAAGAGGGATGGTCCCCACAGGTTTTTACAGAGTTATGCGCAATAAATACCAGACCCAGTTCAGGCTGAATCTGATCAAGACAGACGGTCTATTCACCCTCTTTCTTTCCCTTCTGGTTTTTCTATCTACAGCGGGCATTTCCTATTTCCTCACCCTGTATCACGTTCTTGCCACCGCCTGGAAAACCGGAAATACCGGTGAGCCATTCGACATTATTCTCATTCCCGGAAAACGGTTATCTCAGGGAAAAGCTGACTTAGAGTTTCAGTCCAGATTGAACAGGGCAGCCGAAATTCTGAAGCGAACGAGCAAAGGAAGTGCAATGATACTGGGAGGAATTACTTCACCAGGAAGTCGTAGCGAGGCACAGGTTGGAAAGGAATACCTTATAAAACTTAATATTAAAAAAAATAGAATTATTACCGAGGATGCGTCCAGACATACGCTGGAAAACCTGCAACATGCGCGCAACGTAATTCTCGAAAAAAAGGGAAAGCGCCTGGTATTAATTACAAATCGCTACCATCTGGCCCGTAGCCTGGCTTTCGCCCGGGGATTCGGCATTGAAGCGGAAGGAGTCGCGGCCGATGAGAGGTTGACCTGGAACATGAGTATGTTGTTTAAACTTCTATTCGAGGCCTTTTTGCTACATTGGTATAAAACCGGATATTTTTTCGCCAGATTCACTTCAAATCAAACAATGCTTGCGCGAGTCTCATGAGACCGTACGTCGCCTTCAGGCCGAAAAAAAGCGCCGTGCGCATCCTGGTATCCAGCCATTGAATCACTAAAATGGTGGTATCATCCCGGAATCGGTTGACACATTTCCCCCTCACTCATGATATGTTATTGAATTTTAAATGTCAGGTAAACTCGGGGATTATGGAACAAAAAAGCGCTTTTGAGCTGGAAATTGCAAAAGTTATAGTAGAATCGCTTAATCTGGATATGGATCCCGAGCAAATTGATCCTGAAATGCCTCTTGTTCAGGACGGTCTGGGTCTGGATTCCATTGATTTTCTTGAGCTCACTATGGAAATACAAAAGCGCTACAAAGTAGAGCTGGGATCTGCCGGGGCTGATCAGACTATTTTTTCTTCTCTCAGATCATTAAGCAAATTTATTGATTCTAAAATCACAAACTAAACTGGTATGGATTTAGCGGGCGTCCGAGCAGTGGTGTACAATGCACTTTCCGACTCTTCAGTCATTTCTAAAAATTAATCCTTTTTTTATAATTCCGCTTATTATCAATTGTTCTCTTGCTTTTACCTTTTTGAGAACGCTGGCACCGGGCAAAGAAGCTCTGATATCCGTTGTAGCGAAAATCAGCAGAGGCGGAGACCTACCTCAGGAGCTGATCGCATACACCAGAGTGCTCACCAGGATCTGGGGTATATATTTTCTGGCGGTTTCGGTAGTCTCTTTCGTGCTGTTTTTTTTCCCATTTGACAGGGAACGAACAGTTTATTTCAACCTGCTTTTTTATTCCCTTCCTGTTGCCCTGTTTCTGGGAGAATACGTTTTTAGAAAAATCCGATTCCCATACCACCACCACTCCTCTCCCCTGGAAGTAATCAAATCCATTCAGAGGTCAGGTATATTGAAACGAAGGGGGAAGGATGTTTAATGGAAGCGCGTGAGCACCTCCCCTTATTTGGAAGATACGATGCCAACGATATTGTTGTGATTCGTGATAATGATCGTCCCGTTTCTCACGGAGAATTCCTTTCCGTGATATTCGATCAAATGAAAGAGATTCCCGCGAAAAGGTATGCAATGAATCTCTGTGAGAATCGTTTCAACTTTCTTGTAGCCTTTGCGGCAGCCACCGCAAAAGGGCAGACCACTATTCTCACTCCCTCCCAGGCTCCCGAAGTCATCGCAAAAATCTATTCTGATTACGAAGACATTTATATCATTACGGATACCGAAAAAGAGCATGCGGATGCGACTCTTTTTAGAATGAAGCTTTCGGAAACCCCGGAAACCTATCCGACCGAAGATGCGTTCGCGATTCCCGCAGATTTCACTGCGGCCATTATTTATACTTCCGGTTCCACAGGAAATCCGGTCCCAAACGTAAAAAGCTGGGGATCTCTGGTGGCAGGCGCGGATACCCTTGGAAAAACACTGGGATTTCCCGATGGAAAAAAACGTTCCATTCTGGGCACCATTCCTCCTCAACATATGTTTGGCTTTGAGACAACTGTCATGTTGCCCCTGCAATGGGGCATGTCCATCTATAATGCAAGGCCGCTTTTACCGAAAGATATCCGTCAATGTCTGAATCCGGACTTTTCTCCGGTCTGGGTGATGACCACGCCGCTTCAGCTCCGCGCGTGTGCAGTCGACCACACCGAAGTATCAGGAGTGGAAGGTGTGATTTCGGCGACTATGCCCCTTGATGCGAAAGTGGCAGAAGAAATTGAAGGCAACTGGAACACAGAGGTGAATGAAATTTATGGATCCACGGAGACGGGGATGATCGCCATGCGTCGCACATCAAAGGGCGAGTTATGGACCACCTGTCATGGAATTGAGATTTCGGAATCCGCAGATTCTGTAATTGTTTCCGGTGGTCACATTCTTGAACCGGTTCAGTTGAGCGATTTAATTGAAATAGTCTCACCAGGAGAGTTTAAGCTACTGGGACGTTCTTCGGATATGGTGAAGATCGGTGGAAAGCGCGCATCACTGTCAGGGCTGAACGCTCTGCTCAATAGAATGGAAGGGGTTCAGGACGGTGTGTTTTATCTGGAGGAACAGGGTAATATTTGCCGTTTGATCGCCGTGGTTGTAGCAGATCCTTCTGTGAAGGGGGAGTCGATTCTAAACCATTTGCAGCGTTACGGCGATCGAGTTTTTCTGCCGCGTACCATCTACTTTGTGGATTCTCTGCCGCGCGAAAGTGCA
>JBNLFC010000424.1:0-3277 GCA_050305335.1 Leptospirales bacterium | reverse complement strand
CCAGAGCATCGGTAATGCGAAGTGCTCTCCTGGAACCACGTTTTCCCAGAAACTTGAAACTGCTCTCTCTGCCTACGATTCGATCACCCTGAACGTCTCTCACTGCCATGATCGCAGACCGACGATAAATCATGAGAACAAGGAGTAAAATCACCAGACCATAGTTCCAGTGCACAACACCTTTCACAGAGGTAATGGGAATTACAGAAAGAAGGAGCCCCCAACCAAAGGTCACAGTGAGATCTTTAGAACCGGGCAAGTCCTTGATGCTACTGAAACCAAGTTTACGAATGTAACGCAAGGGAATTAACTTCCAACCGTAGAGCACACCTCCTACAGTCGCAATCGCAAGAATCAAGAACGTAATGGGAGAGTCACCATAATAGAGAACAGCTGCCATATTTCCCAGCAATGCCACGGATGCGGAGACCACGGCAAAAAAGAGCATGATGCGTCGAAAGTTGCCATAAGCACGCGGAGATAGTCTGGACCTGCGATCAAAGCCGGCATCTTCGCTAAATTCATTGATGGAGTGGAGCGCAAATACAATACCCATGGTACATAAGAATACGGGAAGCGAAAAGCCTTCATCCAGAAAATGGCTGACCCCTAGATAGAGAGAACCAAAGCCAAGCAAGGTGAGGAGATTCGTAGGAACCAGTATATCAAGTGTGGCGGCAATCAACCTTCGCAATATCCCTGACTTGCCCTGAAAACTTTCCAGCCTGTCCACAACTCTGCGTATCATCCACTGGGGTGTGGAAGCACCGGCTGTTACGCCAACGTCGGATGAATCCTTAAAGTCTGACTGCTGAAGCTCGGCATCTGTCTCCACATGGATCACCCGTGGGCCAAAGCTTCTGGCCAGCTCCGCAAGATGCCGGGTATTGGCTGAATGTTTTCCACCCACAACCACCACGGTATCCACACGGCTGGCTATTTCCATAGTCTCCATCTGATGGGAGCGGGTTGGTTCGCAAATGGTTCTTTCAACACGCAATTCGCGACACCTCTCCTTCAGCTTGATTGCTACACGTTCAAAGATTTCATAATGTTGCGTCGTCTGACTCAGCAGGCAGACTTTCTCATCAAGGAACTCCATCTTTGAAACGTATTCAGGGTCAGGAGGTAAAATTATGGCTGTGTCTCTGGATGCACCCATCAGGCCCACCACCTCTGGGTGCTTTGCATCTCCCATGATGCAGATTCGATACCCATCCTTCATGGCCAGAGCGATCTTTCTATGAACTTTTAAAACAAGGGGACAGGAGGCATCGATCACAGTGGGATGTTGGGTGAGTATACGCTCTCGTTCATCTGGCCGAATGCCATGGGCACGAATGACCAGTGAGCCCCCCCTCGCCTGTTCCACACCACCTTCCAGGGTATGTATATTGCGTTTTTCCAGCTCCTCCGTAACCTGATGGTTGTGTATCAGCGGTCCATATGTATAGACAGCTTCACCGGTATTTCTGGCCACATCCAGAGAAATATCAATGGCCCTTTGAACCCCCCAGCAAAAACCTGCAGTTTCGGCAACAATGATCCGCATGTTTACAATAAACCCTCTGAGAGCTTATCCAGCTGCTCAAGAATGCTATTGCGATACCTGGAGCTGCCATGGGTATCCAGAAATCGCTTCATTTCATTGAGGCGATCCGTAAGCTCCTGAGCCATTTTCTGACGTGTATCATACACGGCGAACATTGCCTCCAGTTTTCTTACACCATGTTCGCTTTTTCTTAGAGACTCATCTTTCCACAACTTCTGAAGTTCTTTTTTATCGCCGCTTTTCATCTGATCCCGCAGGTGGAGAATAGGAGGTGTTACCACACCGCGAAAAAAGTCCTGATAACGTTTTTTACCAAAAGCTTTTTCATCTGCGAAGTAATCCAGGTAATCATCTCTAATCTGAAAAACAGACCCCAGACCCTCCCCCAGGGAACGATATCGCAAACGTTCCTTCATGGGAAGCCCCACCAGAACAGCGGCAGACTCCACCATGGCGCCGAATAGAGAACCTGTTTTCCCGTGTATAATCCGCTGATATTGCTCCCTCTTCACGTTTAAATCTTTCTCATAGCGCATCTGGATCAGTTCACCAACGGAAAGGAGTCGAATCACTCTTGTGAAAATCGGGATTAACGCCTGGGCGTCTTTCAGAGTAGCCAGGTGATCAAGAGCACAGGAGAAGAGAAAATCTCCTGATAGCACTGCTGTCTTGTTGCCATGAAGGGCATTGGTGGTAGGAGTTCCCCTCCTCACAAAGCCCTCATCCACAACATCATCGTGCAGAAGAGAAGCCGCATGAATCAGTTCACCAATGGCGCCTACATCTTTCCAATCTTTGCCCCCGTAGCCGAGGATTTGCGAGAAGTAGTAGTGCAAAAGCGGACGAATTCGTTTCCCTCCGCTTTTGATCACAAACTTTTTAATCTCTTTCAGGATGGGAAGGTCTTCGCCCACTATGGCATCCATCTGCCCATCGACTTTTTTTACTATAACAACCTTATTATCCATAGAGATTGAAAATTCCTGGCAATTTGAGCTTCCGAAAAAAGCCCCCCTTTGAATTTGTAAGTCAGAAGAAACGGTGAGCAGGCAAAAGTCAGCTCACTTTCGGGGCAAAGAGAATACTCATTCACACTGGCAGGAAACTCAGGCTGGATCCAGTTCGCCAAGAGCAAGTTCCAGCTCCTGATCCGATGGAGCCTTACCATGCCATTTTGGTTGGTTCTCCATAAAGGAGACACCCTTGCCCAGAATTGTATGAAAAAGAATCATGGTTGGTTGCTCCTCTTCCAGGGCCTCATGAAAAACCTCGCGAATTGCGGCAAAATCATGGCCATTGGCCTCCATGACCCTCCACCCAAAGGCACGGAACTTTTCACCCAGATCGCGAAGATCGCACACATCTTTTGTGAATCCATCGATCTGAATCCCGTTGTGATCCATGAATGCAATCACTGGAGCTTTGTGGTGAGCTGCTGCTTGAGCCGCTTCCCAGTTCATGCCCTCTCCCATCTCCCCATCGGAAACTCCAACAAAGACCCGATAATTGTAGCCCTGCAGTCTTGCTCCCAGTGCCAGACCAATAGCTTGAGAAAGTCCCTGTCCCAGTGAACCGCTGGAATTTTCCATGGCTGGAATATATCTGGTAGCCGGATGTCCCTGAAAGGGGGAGCCCAGCTTGCGAAACGAGAGGATCTCATCTATTTGAAAAAAACCGGCATGAGCCATCGCCGCATATCGGACAGCTGAGATATGGCCATTGGAG
>JBNLFC010000423.1:0-3290 GCA_050305335.1 Leptospirales bacterium | reverse complement strand
GGGTATATCAATCAAAACAGGACCGGGCCTTCCGTTTTCGGCAAGAAGCCAGGCATCTTCAAAAATACGGGCGAGATCATCTACGCTCTTTACCAGAGCATTGTATTTGGTCACAGGGATAGAGATTCCAAAGATGTCCGCCTCCTGAAAAGCGTCGGTTCCTATGAAGCTTGTGGCCACCTGCCCTGTAATCACGAAAAGTGGAGTAGAGTCCAGCCGGGCATTGGTCAATCCGGTAATGGTGTTGGTGGCACCGGGACCGGATGTAACAAGAACCACACCGGTTTTGCCAGAAACTCGCGCATAGCCTTCGGCCATGTGCATCAGCCCCTGTTCATGTCTTGCCTGGACATGGCGTAAAGTGGAGTGATAAATCGCATCGTAAAGGGGAAGAACAGCACCTCCTGGATATCCGAAGATCATATCTACCCCGTGGGACTGCAGGAGATCAATGAGTAATTGGGAACCTGTTTTTTCCATTTTGTTCACTCCTTTCTCAGTCAAAGAAGAGCCAGAACTCTGGACGGTCACGAAAAAAATTGTAGCTTTGAGCTCCGGACGGAAGAGAAAGGTCCAGTGAAGAGTGCAACCACATGGTCGGCTTTGCAGAAATTGATGGATCAGATGAACCCGGAGCTACCGGAGAGCCTCATCGTATCGGGGAAAGATCTCACACTTTTCGATATGGCCGTAGCCCATGCCAGAAAACGACTGGAGCGTAAAGGTGAACCCTATGAGGTAACTCTACTCTCCGGAGAGGTGGGAGATGATGCGATTTTCTACAGGGAAGTCTTCCACGTTCCGCTCTTTTCTCCATACCGCCTCATCATTGTGCGCAAAGGTGAGACACTGTTTGCCCCCATCGTCTCCACGCCGAATCTATTGCAGAAGATGGGTGTTGATTTCAAAAAAGTGCCAGACAGAACCTGGATACTGATCGAATTCAGTGGCAATGCACCCCAGAAGTTTCTGGATCAGTTTGGAGATGGATTAATCCATATCGCAACGAAGGAGCTGTACGAAAATCAGGCCCATGAGACCATTCTCGCCACATTGAAACGACTCAACCTGCGGCTCGAAGAGGACGCTCTGTACGAATTGATGCAGCGAATAGAACCAGGCACCGGAGTAATCGAACGTTCCCTTACTCGCTTGAAAGATCTGCTGCCTCCGGAAAGAAACGGTGTTGGTACAATCGAGGATGTAAGGGAAATTCTTTACCCCGCACCTGGCATGAACCCCTTCAAGCTGGTGGATGCAATTTTCGAGCGCCAGCATAGTGGTGTTCGAAAGGAACTCAATCGATTCAACCCCCAGGTGGATAGCCTCTTTCCCGTTCTCAAGATTATGCTCAACCGTACCAACGAGATCCGAAAGGCCGCTGTGGGAATTGCCCACGGAATGGGAGACGCAGAACTGGTGAATCTGCTGGATATGAAGGGTAAACACCCGTTTATACAGAAAAAAAATCTGCGAGCGTTACGAGGCGATATCCAGCGCTACCGACAGGAAGAGCTCAATGGCATATACCGCATGCTCATCGATCTGCAGAATGATTTCCGTACCCGTACTGGTGCTGAGAAACAACTGATCATCTTTGAGGAAAGACTGCTTCGCCATTTTTTTGCTATTTCGCGGTAAAATTGTAACCCGGATGTCCCTCCTTCCGTCTAAAGCACCTGACAACCGTTGAAAAACAAGAGGACCTTATCCGGGAAATAACGTAAAACGATCAGGAGTATATGGAAGACCAGAACCAATTGAACAGCGAAACCGGCGATATCACCTCTCAATTGCCTGTAGGCTTCCGGGAGAAATTTGGAGTTCGCCTTGTACGCCTCAAGCGGGATATTCCTGAAACACCCCTGCGGGCGGGCTTCGTAGGTGCGGCCCGGGGTGGCAACGGGCGCCTCTGCCACATTGAGTTTACACTTCCCGGGGACGAAGTTACATCCTACCTCATCGATCGCAGCCTGATTGAAGAAGTCAGGTTATCCGATATGGCAAGGTCACTGGCGCCTCGTTCAGCCGTTGAATAACCACTCCATAGAACTTCCCATGATCCCGGAATTCGTGATACTATCTACCGGAGACGAACTGACAACCGGTCGCACACGTGACACCAACGGTTCCACCATTGCTGCTGCACTGGTGGATGAAGGTTACCGGGTTCACGGATTGCACATCCTGCCGGACAATCCTTCCAGATTGGAAAACTTCATTCATGATATTCTAGAGAATCCTGAAATAAACGGCCTCATCATCACAGGTGGGATGGGACCCACTGCCGACGATCACACAATAGACATTCTTGCTCGCATATCCGGTTACCAAAGTCTGGAGGAACCAGCGGCACTGGAGAGGATGAACCAGCGGCTTGCGCTGATTCCCGGTATCCAGGACACTGAATTGCTGAGACGTCAGATACGCACTCTTGAAGGGGCCAGGGTTTTAAAAAATGAAGTCGGGCTCGCACCCGGGCTTTTAATAGAGATTCCCAGACCTGCAGGAATCCAGAAAAAGTCTCCATTGGTCGTAGCCGCCCTTTCAGGTTTTCCACAGGAAATGGAACCCATTTTAAAAGCCCACCTCATCCCCGAACTACGAACAATCTTTCCCGGCGTTCAGAAAAATCGATCCATCTACTATCTCTACGGCGAATTAGAATCCAATTTCCAGAGAAGATTTTTCACGGGGAAGGAAGAAAATGGTAATCCATTCCAGCCAGATGAGGAAAATAATTTTCGCTGGGGAGTCTCTGCAGGTTCCGGTCGCTTGCGCCTGTTCTTTGAATCTGCTTCACCTGAACTATTGCAAAAAATGGAGGCTCGTGCCATAGCACTGTATGGTGATCGACTCTTACCCGAAGCAGCTGACTCTATGATTCATGCTATCTGTACCAGAAAAAAGATCACCATTGCCATTGCTGAATCATGCACTGGCGGACTGATAGGAAAAATTTTGACTGATCGATCGGGCAGCTCCGCCTATTTCCTTGGCTCAATGGTCACATACTCCAACCACTGGAAAATGAAACTTCTGGGAGTAAAAGACCAGACATTAGAGACAAAAGGTGCAGTATCCAGCGAAACAGCGAAAGAGATGTCCGAAGGGTTACTACAGAAGATGGGGTCGGACTTTGCACTCTCTATCACCGGCATTGCCGGACCAGGAGGTGGGTCCATGGACAAACCTGTCGGAACAGTATTCATTGGGCTATCCGGCAGGAGATCTCAGACGGTAGTACAACATCTTTTTTTTCCACTGGATCGAAACAGAGTGCGTGAATT
>JBNLFC010000422.1:0-3294 GCA_050305335.1 Leptospirales bacterium | reverse complement strand
GATGTGGTTGCCAACAACCTCGCCAATGTGGATACCAATGGGTTCAAATCAGAAGAGGCCATTTTCAAGTCCTTTCCCGAAATGGTTTTAAGACGAACACAAGAGGATGGTGTGGGCATTGTTCCGACGGGCAGCTTTGATATGGCGCCCATCGTGGGTAAGCTGGGAACTGGAGTTGAGTTCAACGAAAACTATGTACGATTCCAGCAAGGGCCGGTTCGGCAGACAGGGAATCCCACGGATCTTATGCTAACCGATCCGCCAGGTTCGGAGCATCCTGCATTCTTTGTGGTAAATACGGATCACGGAGAACGACTGACGCGAAATGGTTCATTCACCCTGGATAGAAATGGTAACCTGGTAACTTCGGAAGGTTTTCCTCTTATGGGGGAAAAAGGACCCGTTCAGGTGGCTCGTTTTAACTATATGGTAAAAGAAAACGGAGAGGTCTGGATCAATCAGACCATAGGGAATGCACCCACAGCCGGTGCCAATGAAACCTCCAATCAGTGGGAAAATCCGGTTCTTCTGGACAAGATAAAGCTACGGACCGTAGAGTTCCCTCGAGAGTTGCAGAAAGAGGGAAGCAACTTCTATTCCGAAACTCCCGAATCGGGTCCTCACCAGGATGTGGTAGGTGACGTAAAGATTATGCAGGGATTTCTGGAAACGTCTAACGTAAACCTGGTTTCCGAAATGGTAAAGATGATTGAAATCCAGCGTCAGTATGAAGCCAATCAGAAATCGGTCACCACACATGATTCTCTGCTGGGTAAATTGATTAACGAAGTGGCCCGGTAATCTGGTTGGCTATGGAGAAGTCTCCGGAGTATAAAATCCGGTGGCTCTTGCTGCCTGATTCAATCTTCCTCGTAATCCACGGGGAATTCGAACAGTTTCGCAGGATGGATATTTAACGTTCTGGCAATTAGAAACAAACTCTTCAAGCTCGGGCTCCCCTTTCCACTTTCTATTCTCTGGTAAACGCGCACTCCCATGGCAAGACCGGAAATTGCCTCCTGAGTTAGATTGTTTTCAATGCGCAGTTCTTTGATTCGGCGGGCCAGCGTTCGCTGGAAATCGTCGTAATTCATAGTGTAATTATGCCTCCTTTACGACAATTATTCCAGGCTATTAGTGCCGTGCTAATTATAATATGTTAAATTAGAAGTGCTAAAAATAGCGCTACAAAGACCAGTATTTCTGGCAGCCTGTTTTTTGGGAGGCAACATAGAAAAACCCGAAATTATTGGGACAGTGCTGGTACAGGTATTGCTAGCGTGTTATTACCATGGGGCTAAGTTGTAGGAGTATTCAGCATCTTGAGCAGAGCAGGAGGGGAGTGCAATTCAGTTCATCGGGAAATCCGGTGATTTCAAAGATAGATTGCCATTACCCGGAAAGCTTATCTTTCTATTTCTTTAACGGCCTTACTGGATATGGAGCAGCCCCTTTGGTACATTTAGCCTTTTTCACTGGACTGAGAATTACTCTTCCAAAGGTGTGGAGATCTGGTAAAATTCCGTTCAGCGACATACGCGATTACAGGTCTAATATGCCTCCAGTACTTATACAGGACCCAGCAAGCTAATTATGAAGAGTGTCCTCGTAATTGATGATGATGCCCCCCTCAACCGGGTAATCTGCAAGGTAATCGAAACCAGCACAGAGGCTCGTGCCGACGGTGTATTGTTCCTTGCCGAGGGTCTGCGTCTGGCTTCGGAACGCAGCTATGACCTGATCTTTCTGGACCTTAAGATGCCCGACGGTAATAGTTACGAGCATCTTCCCTTTTTCAAAGCACTTCCCGGTACCCCTGAGATCGTCATTATTACTGGTTCAGCGGAAGCCGATGGCGCCGAAGTGGCGATGAAATGGGGGGTCTGGGACTATCTTGAAAAACCCTTTCGAAACGAAGAGTTGATCCTGACCATGCAAAGAGCTTTCGACTATCGAAAGGAAAAACTGGACGATGGTAGCAGAGAGCTGTTGCAGCGAGATTGGATTATAGGTCACAGTCCACCCATCCTGGAAGCACTCCATCAGGTAGCCCTTGCCAGTCGGGCCGATGCTGCTGTTCTGATTACAGGTGAGACAGGGACAGGGAAAGAGCTTTTCTCACAGGCGGTACATCGCAACTCGTTTCGTCGTGGCGGTCCCTACATTATTGTAGATTGTGCAGCATTGCCCGAGACTCTTGCGGAAAGTCTACTATTCGGGTATAAAAAAGGCTCATTTACCGGGGCTGATCAAGCTTCCGAGGGCCTGGTTCGTGCGGCCCACAAAGGCACCCTTGTTCTGGATGAGGTGGGAGAGTTGCCTCTCTCTCTGCAAAAAACCTTTCTTCGAGTGCTTCAGGAAAAGAGATTTCGTCCCATCGGTCAAAAGGAAGAGGTGGTCAGCGATTTCAGATTGATTGCTGCTACCAATCGAGATCTGAATGATATGGTAAAAAAGGGCCTTTTTCGGGAGGATCTCCTTTTTCGTCTTAAGTCTTTCGTGATTGAGTTGCCGACCCTGCGGGAGAGGAAGGAGGATCTGCAGGACCTGGCTCTCCATTTTTTGCAGCAGATCGCAACGAAGAGCGAATCGCCTCCTCCTTCTTTAACCTTTGAGTTTATGGAGTGTTTGAGTCTCTACGATTGGCCTGGAAATATAAGGGAATTTGCCCATGTGATGGAGAAGGTTTCTATTGCAGCCGGCGGCGGCAGAACACTCTTTCCAATTTACCTTCCCCATGAGATCCGCACTCAAGCTGCCCGTCATCTGGCGGAGCGTCGCAAAGAATCTACGCAGGACGCAGGGAAGCCTTCAGGAACTTCGGTAGACACCCACTTCCCCAGCTACAAGGAGTTTCGTGAGCACACGCTGGGGGAGGCGGAGAGACAATACTTCCGCGATCTTCTGGCACTCACGGGACGGGACATTCCGGCGGCCTGTGAAGTTTCCGGTCTTAGCCGGGCCAGACTCTACCAGCAACTCCGTAAGGCGGGCATTACAGGTTCCTGATATCCGCTGAATCCTGGAAGTCCCTTTTTCCTGGACACTCCGGTCAGTTCAGTCCGATTTTTCTGGATCGCCCTGGTGAGACCCCCTGCAGGGAACGTTATTTTCTCGATATCATACGCAATTCTTGCCCATACTGCCTGGCATACTCCTTGCATTGTTCTTATGAAGGAAGGACTCCTCGATTGGAGATGAGTTCTAAGGAGCAATATGAAGACCATGGAAACTGCCAGATACCAGCTGCCGGAATTCATCCAGGAGCACTCTCCGGTTGCGGAGGATCTTCTG
>JBNLFC010000421.1:0-3294 GCA_050305335.1 Leptospirales bacterium | reverse complement strand
TCATCACACTCTGCGGCAGCTTCCATCAGAATGGTACGATACTCGGCGGCCTTCTCAGCGAGATCGTCGGGAACAGCTACATATTCAAAGCGAGCACCCAGCTCCTCACCACTCCAGACAATGGCGCGGTTTTCCACCAGGTCTACAACTCCGCTAAAATTGGATTCTGCCCCGATGGGCAACTGTAGAGCAACCGCATTGGCTCCCAGTCTTTCTTGAATAGAATTAAAAGAGAAATAGAAGTCTGCACCCATCCGGTCCAGCTTGTTAACAAAACAGATTCGAGGAACTCGATAGCGGTCCGCCTGACGCCACACAGTCTCAGTTTGTGGCTCTACTCCGGCAACGCCGTCGTAAACCGCCACAGCGCCGTCCAGAACGCGAAGGGATCTCTCCACCTCCACGGTAAAATCCACGTGACCCGGTGTATCGATGATGTTGATTCTGTGTTGCTCGCGATCTTTGTCAGATCCAGTCCAGAAAGTTGTGGTAGCGGCAGAAGTGATTGTAATGCCTCGCTCCCTCTCCTGCTCCATCCAGTCCATTTCAGCTGCGCCTTCATGGACCTCACCGATCTTATATGTTCTTCCAGTATAATAGAGAATTCTCTCCGTGGTCGTTGTTTTACCGGCATCAATGTGCGCCATGATCCCGATGTTCCTGGTTCTTTCCAGGGGAACTTTGCGTGCCATATAGTTCTTACCGTTATTCCTTTATTTAAGAAAATTGCTGTACTGTATTCTTCCCGGAAATCTCACCATCGATAGTGGCTGAATGCCCTGTTGGCTTCTGCCATTTTTCGTGTATCATCACGCTTCTTGATGGCACCGCCCTGGTTGCGGGACGCATCCAGAAATTCTTCGGCAAGCTTGTTAGCCATGGAAGATCCTTTACGGCCGCGGGCATACTTGACCATCCAGCGAATGGCCAGACTGAGCATGCGCTCCGGACGAACCTCCACCGGAACCTGATAAGTCACCCCACCCACACGGCGAGATCGCACTTCAAGCTGAGGCTTAACGTTGCCCATCGCCTCACGGAAAACGTCGATGCCTTCCTGTCCGGTCTTCTTATTAATGATATCCATGGAATCATAAAAGATACGCTCGGCTACCATCTTCTTCCCACCATACATCATATAGTTGATGAATCGACTTACTGTTTCATCACTATATCGGGCATCGGGCATTACATCTCTTCTGAAGCTTGCTGTCTTTCTGCGTGACATCTAATTCACCTGACCTTCGTCTTTAAACCATTATGCCTTGGGTCGCTTCGCGCCATACTTAGAGCGACCCTTTCTTCTTTTTTCTACTCCGAGAGTATCGAGAGCACCGCGAACAATGTGATAACGAACACCGGGAAGGTCTTTCACCCTGCCGCCGCGCACAAGCACCACATTGTGCTCCTGAAGGTTGTGACCCTCACCCGGGATATATGCGGTAACTTCAATTCCCGTAGTCAGTCTAACTCTCGCCACTTTACGAAGAGCCGAGTTTGGCTTTTTAGGAGTAAAAGTCATAACCCTGGTACATACGCCTCTTCGCTGAGGCGACGCCACCAGAGCTGGCGACTTGGTTTTACTCTCTTGTTTTTTGC
This sequence comes from Leptospirales bacterium, assembly GCA_050305335.1. Classification (GTDB taxonomy): domain Bacteria; phylum Spirochaetota; class Leptospiria; order Leptospirales; family Leptonemataceae; genus JBNLFC01. The sequence goes on along the minus strand of JBNLFC010000421.1, from coordinate 1,695 downwards.
GACCCTTTCGGATCAATTGACTGATAGTAGGCACAGTATCCCCCACCACTCCAAATATTTAATAGAGCCAGAGCATCCCCACCGAAGGAAGCGATAGTTCGCCACCATCAAACCAGAAATACTTAACAATAAATTACCAATTGAGTCCCCAACTTGAAGTCGCCTCCCGGGCGGCTTTAGTATTGGAAACCAGGCAGATGGCCCGATGTCTCGAAAAAGACGGCCTCTGCACAAGACGGCAATAAGTGACCATAAAATGAGAGCGCTTCTGCGCAGGCAAGAACTATTGGCATAAAAACTGGAAATTGGGATAGGTAAATGCAGCCAGAGCTTCCCCCTATTTCAGAAAAGACGCTACATACCCGCTCGTTGCCTCCTGCAGGATGACAGCCTATTCGGCTTATCACCTGATACGACATAAGTATGAGTGCTGGAGACTCGCCCGACACCCACAAGGCCTCATCGCATACAGAGTTGACCATTCCACAATCTGGTGAGCACTCCACCGGTTAGCGAAGGATATGCAGTCCCCACGCTCTGACACAGGAAGAGGAAGTGACAGCGCATTGGTTCGGGTGAAGCATTAGAACGGTCGTTTGCACAAAAAAACCCTCTCGATCGAGAGGGTTTTAGAAGGAGTCACATCAAAACGATCTCACATTCACACCACTTCCCGCTCTGAGTCAGGATCTATGGTCTGGATCAAATTGCGTGAAACATCTTCCACCTTCTGACGTTCACTCTTTTGAATGTCGCCATAGCTTTCTTTGAAAATCTCAATGGAACGATAGTGGCGCAGTCCAGTTCCCGCCGGGATCAAATGGCCAATGATCACATTCTCTTTGAGTCCCAGCAGGTTGTCCCGCTTGCCTTTAATGGAAGCGTCGGTAAGAACCTTGGTGGTCTCCTGGAAAGAAGCCGCCGAAATAAAGGAATCCGTATTGAGAGATGCCCGGGTAATACCCAGCAGAACCTGCAGTCCGGTTGCCGGCACACCGCCTTCGGACTCCACCCGTTGATTTTCTTCCAGGAACTGGAAGCGGTCCACCTGTTGATGGGTCACAAATCCTGTATCGCCCGGATCTTCGATCTCAATTTTGCGAAGCATCTGCCGAACGATGATTTCAATGTGTTTGTCATTGATGAACACACCCTGGAGTCGATAGACTTCCTGAACTTCATGAATCAAGAATTCATGCAACGCTCCCAGCCCTTTTACTCGAAGGATATCATGAGGATCCAGGGTTCCCTCATCCAGCTGATCGCCAGCCTTCACAAGATCACCGTGTCGCACTCTCATGCGCTTACCAACGGGAATGTTTACGCGAACCTTTTCGTCTTCGTCATTTTCAGGAACGATGTAGATGACTTTTTTATCCTTCACCACTTCGTTCTTATCCTCAATGCGACCGTCGATATCGGCAAGAGTGGACGCATCCTTGGGACGACGAGCTTCGAAAAGCTCTTCCACTCTTGGCAGACCACCGGTAATATCCCGGGTTTTTTCAGATCCTGCAACAATCTTCACCAACACATCCGCAGGTCCTACATTTTGACCGTCTTTTACCATAAGAATGGCATTGAGCGGAATATAGTATTCATTGCTGCCTACTGTCATACGGGGAGAAAGCTTCTCTCGTCGATACTCCACAATACGAAGACTTCCATCTTCATCTTTCTTAAGGTTTTTACCTT
>JBNLFC010000420.1:0-3311 GCA_050305335.1 Leptospirales bacterium | reverse complement strand
GTGATCATTCCGATGATCAAATTACGATCTACAGGGATCAAAGGAACTCTTCCCAGAAGGTTCACCTCTATGGAAATTCCTGGAGTCCCTCGATAGAGGTGAATTGCCTCCGAAACAATCTCTTCTAGATTTGACGGGACAGGCTTTGCCTCGGGCAATCTGGCGAAATTGGCGAACTCCTCCACCATCTGTTTTAATATCTGAACCTGTTCAACCACTGTAACGGCACCAGCCCGGATCACATCCGTAATGTCTCCTCGATCGGGGCGATTCAGCCTGCGCAGGATTCGTTCTGCCGAAAGCTGAATGGGCGTTAAGGGATTTTTAATCTCATGAGCAAGTCTCTTGGCCACTTCCTGCCAGGCTGCCATACGCTGGGTTGTGAGTAGCTGATTCTGCATGGACTTCAACTCATCCGTCATTTGATTGAAGCTATCGATCAGAACCCCCATTTCGCCACGAGCCCGAATATCGATATGAGTATTGAGCTTGCCATCGGCGATATCGCGCGTTGCCGCCGCAATGGAGACAATGGGGTGGGAGATCTGCCTTGCAATCACCAGAGATACAATCAACGCGCAGCATATCATAAGCGTAAAAATGATACCCAGCCCCAGTCTAAGGTTCATGGGTATCTCAACCTTCCAGAAGTTTTCATTGTTCATGCGATTGAAAACCTCTAAAAAATCCCTGTAATCTTTCTCATGACCCGCGTGGAGTCGGTGGCCAAAAATGATGAAGTTGTTTCTTCCCATCATGGGAAATGAGAAAAAAACAACATCTTTGCTGGAGCTTAAATATCGATAGTACCCAATTCCGTCGGGCCGAACCTGAAAGCCGGGCAATCCCGTTTTGAGAAAAATCTCGCCCGTCTCAGCAAGAAGTCTTCCATTTTTTACCAGGGCCAGATAGTCCATACCCGGGGAGAGAACACCGTTTCGATAAAAAAGGGTGATGAGGCGGAGAGTTGGAGGGGTTTCCGCAAAGCCTGCAGGGAAATTGCTCTGGAGATGATGTAGAAACTCTTGTTCCTCTTTCTCAACATAAGAGTTGATGAGCCCTCCTGCAGAGTTCATGGCTGTGGATACATCCACACGAAAAACCACCTGCACCATTCGCTCCACCATGCTGGAGGAGATTAAAAAAATAGGAACTGCGGGAATGATTGCCACGATCAAGAAAGCAATGCTCAACTGATAACGAAAGCTGGAGCGCAAATTTCCCGTTTTTCGAATCCTGCGGTTTCTATAGTAATAATGAGCAATGTAGTTGAAAATTCCCAGGGGGATAAAGAATAGCAGGTAAGTGAATATCCGATCGACAGGGGTGCTCTTCTCTTTTATGATGAAAAATTCCGAAAGTACCACGCTGAAGACCAGCGTCAGTATCAGGAAAAGGATATCTCTGAGATAGATTCTCAGCTCTTCTCGCTGCCAGGATGGATACGGTGATTCTGCCATTGCACAGGTTGCCTTTACTGAAAGTTGCCCGATAGAACTTCCGACAATCTTTTCAGAGCGTCCACTTCATCGGCACCGGAGGTCTTGATAGTAACCACAGAACCAGGACCCATGGCCAGCATGAGAAGACCCATAATGCTTTTTCCGTTCACGGATGTACCATCGCACTCCAGAGTTACTTCGCTATGGTACTTCGCAGCTTCCTTCACAAAGATGGATGCAGGTCTTGTGTGAACTCCCCCTTGATGGTTGATTGTTATGATTGCCGTCTCCATCAGTAGTTTACGTTTCTTCTTCTACAGCCGGATTCTGAACAGCGATTGTCCCCTGAACACCGGATTTTACTGCCTTTTTCTGTATCTCTTCATTGATACGCATTGTTAATTCCCTTGCTGCATGATATCCCATAATTTTAGAGCGGTGATTCATAGCCGCAGTTTCAATGAGAATGGGAATATTGCGACCGGGACGCACAGGGACTACGATTCTTGGTAACTTGACACCTAAAATTGTTTCCGTCTCCTCTTCCAGACCAAGACGATCATATTCCTTTTCGGGATCCCAATCCTCCAGGTGTACGATCAATTCAATTCTCTTTCGCCTGCGTATGGCACCTACTCCGAAAAGATCTTTCACATTGATGATGCCGAGACCGCGCAGCTCCATATGATATCGAATTACATCGCTGGAAAAACCATAAAGATCGGTATCTCCGACGCACTTGATATGAACCATATCATCAGCAATGAGCCTGTGCCCACGTTCCACCAATTCCAGCGCGGTCTCTGATTTTCCGATCCCGCTGGTACCTTTTAAAAGAATGCCAACACCATACACCTCAATCAATACTCCATGCAAGGCGGTAGAGGGGGCCAGCTCTTCACTCAGATAGCGCCAGTAATGGATGATGAACTTATGCGTGGAAAGCGGGGTGGAAAAAATCGGGATTCTGGATTTTTCGGCAAAAGACAGGAAATCCTCTACAGGGCGATTCCCGTGAGTAAAGACGATTCCAGGAAAATCGTACTTTAAGAACTCTTCATGAATGTTCCTTTTCTGCTCAGGGCTGCACTCTTGCAGGAATGCAAACTCTCCCCGTCCAAAAACCTGGATTCTATCGCTGGCAAGGTTTTTATAGAAACCTGCCAGTGCAAGGCCGGGGCGGTTCACATCCACAGTGAGGATTTCGCGATCGAGCCCCTCAGAGCCTGCCAGAAGACTCAGCTCCAGCTCCGGGGCCTTATCCAGTAGTTCCGCTACCCTGATGCTACCAGTCAATCCTTTGCCCTTCAAATTCGCTCATTGAGAGCGATGCTTCCGATCCAGGTTCTTCTCCTTGTTGCGGCGAATCTGGCGTTCCAGAACCTTTTCCAGTTGATCCATTGCCGCATACATATCGCTGGCCTTCTCTTCAGCAACATATTGGTTGCCGTCACCCTGCACATCGAATTCGACTATCTGGTGAATTTTTTCCACTCGAAATCGCACATTGGCATTGAAATTAGAATCGAAGTGCTCCGATAACTTTCGCATTTTCTGATGCGCATAATCTTTCATTGCGTCGGAGCTCTCCATATTTTTAAAAAAATAACTGATTTCCATTGTTTCCTTCCTGATTTCTACTATTCCCACACCGTTGCAATCTTCTGTCAACCGGGGGTTTCCTATTTTGCAATATCCCTGAACAGCCATCAGGCCGGGACATTCATTTCTCCAGATCATGCCATCAGGCCATTATGATCCTGTCTGGAGGCTTTTCAGTTTCTTTCTCCGATCGGCCGGTAATATTTTCAATAACTTTCTATCTTTGGCTATGGTCCTCCTGGCGATCTCTACGCCCTCTTTTTTCAA
>JBNLFC010000419.1:0-3322 GCA_050305335.1 Leptospirales bacterium | reverse complement strand
CTTGCCACCTGAACCACCCGCTGCTCTACCACCCGGGTAATGAAACTCAACTCCTGTGGATCCGCGCCTCTGGTCGTTTAACCTGCCACGATTCTGGCACAACCAGAGTTGCAACGGTCTACCCCCACATTTTTTTGTTATTTACAACATGCCCGGGTAAAGCTATGTTTCTCTGAAATTTGCCCCCTGCGTCAGGGGCGCAAATTTTTAAGCACAGTTTAGATTTGTATCCTTTCGGTGGTATCCAGCATGATTTTACCTGTAGCCTCTTTGTACAGGTAGCGTTGAAAAATTTCTGTTTGAGGAGCGTTACATTGAAAAGACATGTTTTACAATTCCTTATTGCGGGTTTCCTATTTGTGACATTCTCGCCTGCATCCTATTCAAAACCTGGCGATTACAAAAAATTAAGCAGCGGATGGACAACCATGGGAGGGTTAAGTTCGCTCGGGGGAAAATTATATGCGGTAAGCAGCGATATACTCTATGAAGTGGATACCGCGGGCAAATATAAGAAGCTCAGCAGCGGATGGGCCAATATGGGGGGCCTTACTTCCATGGGAGGCAAACTTTATGCAATCTCCGAAGGCTCTCTCTATGAGGTAGATACCGCAGGCAAATATAAGAAACTCAGCAGCGGATGGGCCGATATGGGGGGCCTTACTTCCATGGGAGGCAAACTTTATGCAATCTCCGAAGGTTCTCTCTATGAAGTAGATACCGCAGGCAAATATAAGAAACTCAGCAGCGGGTGGGCCAATATGGGGGGCCTTACTTCCATGGGCTCAACACTCTATGCAATCAGCGAAGGCTCTTTCTATGAGGTGGATACTGCCGGGAAGTATAAGAAACTCAGCAGCGGGTGGACTGACATGGGGGGATTCACCGCTCATGGCAATCAACTGTATGGTGTCAGTGGCGGCGCTCTTTATCTACTGGAGACTCAATAGAACTTACTGAAAAATTTTAAGGCACAGTTAAGATTTGTACCTTTCGATAATATTTAGCACGATTGGCAGGGGTATTCGGACTGGCTTTTCCGCATTCCTGTTTTCTCGCAGCGCTCGCGACGAGCGCGGCGGGGTTTAACAAGATGGGAATGATAGGGAGGATGGGATCCGTATGACCAAGAACCAACGCTCCTTTTCCAATTCACATATAGCCATATCTTTTTCAATCAGAGGGCAATCGCTCAATTATCCCCACCGCAATCTCCTTATAAGGAGATTCGTTTCCATACCTTCTGTAATTTAAGATCTCCCGTCAGCAAATCCAGATCATCCAGCAGGCAGGATGCAATGAGGTGTGCATCCACCCAGCCAATTCCAGCGCCATGAAGTTTATGGATGTTCACCAATTCTTCCACCTCATCCTGAGTGGCACAGGTAGCTCGTGGAAGATAGTTTAAAAGCATCTTCACTTCACTGGAACTACTCATTCCGCCCAGCAATAACTCACCATAAACAAAGTCATGAAGGAACACGCTTTCATGATTCAACAGGACACGTAGTTCGGTATGGCCACCTCTCTTTCGAAAGTGCTCAATCCATATGGATGAATCAACAAGGGTCCCCATCAACCTCTCCTGCGTGGGACCTTGTGAAGCCCCGGGAGGGCACCGCCCAGCCTGGCCAGACGTTCCCTGGCACTCTTTTCAAGAAGTGCCCTGAGGCCTTCATGAATCAGAGCTGTTTTTTCCCGAATTCCCGCCATCTCCATGGCTTTTCTAACCAGTTCATCATCAAGATTGATTGTTGTCTTCATACTTCAATATGTATAATAGATACATATCTGTCAATACGTTCAGGAAGAGCCCTATGGGATTCCTGCAGATTCTCCAGTACGGGTTTCACACAGAGCTCAGTAGAGAACACGGAGTCATGAATGAGTTTGATCGGTCCGTTCAACTTTTTTTTATAAGTCAATCTTCTCTATTTCATGTTTTCTCGCGGCGCTCGCAACGGGCGCGGCGGGATGTCTCTGCTATCCGCTTTATTGACCTGACGGTAGAAACCGCCGATGCGGGGGATTAGCGCTTGACACCAATGGTGCGATACGCTAATATTCATCTATGATCCTTTCTTTTAAGGATAGTGAAGCTGAAAAAATCTGGAATGTCCAACCGTCCAGGAAGCTTCCATCTGAGATGCAAAGGATCGCCAGAGAAAATTGATACAGATTGATAGCTCCACCTCGCTGGAAGACTTGAAAATACCTCCCGGCAATAGATTGCATAGTCTTTCAGGAGATAGAAAAGGACAATATAGTATTAGCATCAATACGCAATTACGTATTTGCTTCAAGTGGAAGGATGGAAATGCTTTTGATGTTGAAATTGTAGATTATCATTGAATGTGAGAGTGCCTATGAAAGTGGACTTAACTAACATTTTTCCAGGAGAAATTCTTCTGGAGGATTTTCTCAAACCAATGGATATCTCCGCGTATAGACTGGCCAGAGAAACACATATTGACCCCAAGCGAGTCAGCGAAATCATCCATGGGAAAAGGGCAATATCAGCAGACACTGCTCTGCGGTTTGCAAAGTTTTTTGGAAATTCACCGCAGTTCTGGCTCAATCTTCAAAATCACTATGACCTTGAAATGAAAAGAGAAGTTCTGCGCCGGGAGCTTCTTTCGATCAGGAGTGCGAAGGAGTTGAAGGACGTGTCATGAATGACAGTAATCTCTGCCCTCAGGCCAACCACTTCGCGGCCGAGCATTAGTTGACAAACGCGAACCGTCGTCAGTCGCCCACCGCTTTTCCATGCGGTAAACGTTATCGACTCAACAGAGTTGCTAATCGCCACTTTTCGCCTCCTGTCAACGAAAAATTTTAGTCCGCCCTTCAGCCCCATACCACGGCCTCCCTCGACACATTCTGCTAACATCCGCCGCCCGCTACGTCCTCCCAATATTACTTGACCTTTCCTCTTTCCCGTTAGACTATACGTTCACACCATGCAATAGGATGACAATGAGCACATCTCTGCCTCCGCACGCTGTCCATTCTGGTCCAGAGTGCAGGGCGCAGTCGAGTCTCAGGTTCCATCCCGAAACTCAGGGGTTGGTATTTATGAAGCGTATTCCTTACTTTTTTTCTACTTTTCTCATTCCAACAACCCTTTTTTTCACTCTCCTTCTTCCCTTTTCTCTTTCAGCAAGTCCCGGAAAAATATATACTGTCAAAACTGTTCCAAATCTGTACAGGTCCTCCAGGCAGCTCTTTATGGATCCTGACCATCTTACAAAAGGGGACCAGGCGGGACTCAACGCAAAACTGGCTCAACTAGAACAAGAAACGGGAGTTGAGTTTGCGATAG